>JAJZKF010000089.1 GCA_021804305.1 Microcaldota archaeon
TTTATATGGTAGAAAAAAGTGATAATACTCGGATCAGGCCCTGCAGGTCTCTCAGCTGCGATATACGCTTCAAGGGAGGGCTTTGAGCCTCTGGTTATAGGCGGCTTTAGTCCAGGCGGGCAGCTGCTTCTCACAACTGTGGTGGAGAACTTCCCAGGATTCCCGGAAGGCATAGACGGACCGGTGCTTATATCTCAGATGAGAAAGCAGGCGGAAAAATTTGGCACCAGATTCATAGACTCAAATGCTACCGCCGTGGATTTTAGCAAGAGGCCCTTCAAGATAATTGCTGACGGTAAGGCTTACGAATCCGATGCCGTTATAATAGCGACCGGTGCAAACGCGAAGTGGCTCGGCATACCTTCTGAGAAGAAGTTCATAGGCCATGGCGTTTCAAACTGTGCCACGTGTGACGGTCCATTTTACAAGGGCAAGGACGTGGTGACAATCGGCGGCGGGGATACCGCGGCTGAGGATTCACTATTTCTGACCAGGTTTGCAAGTAGCGTTACGATAATCCATAGAAGCTCTGCACTGCGGGCGAGCAAGATAATGCAGGACAGGCTAAAGTCCAATCCAAAGATAAGGATAGTATTTGATACAGTGATAGAGGAGATAAGGGGCGACAAGTCTGTCGGATCAGTGGCGCTAAAGAACGTCGTCACAGGCCAGGCGCAGGAGATGAAGACCGATGGGGTCTTCGTGGCGATAGGCTACTCCCCAAACACCGAGATCTTCGCTGGGCAGATAACGCTCGATGAAAAGAGGTACATAGTCCCCGCAAGGGATGAGGTCTACACTAACGTCGAGGGCGTCTTCGTCGCCGGCGACGTAGCAGATCATGTCTTTAGGCAGGCGGCAACGGCCAGCGGAAGCGGCGTAAAGGCGGCTCTTGCAGTAAGGGAGTATCTCGCAGTCTTAGGCAGTGAAAAATGATGCTGCAATATTCCGCTTCTAATCGACAAATCACAGATTCTTGTATAATCTTTTTATAAGGCTTCCCGTCCAAGTACTATCAGGGTAAAGTGATATGGAGGGAAGGACAAAGGGTCATCTGGGGAGGAATCTTGCAGCTGCGGCAGTTGTAGGTTCGGTCGTCGCAGAGGCCATAACTGGCAACTCTGCGCTTCTTGCTTTGCAGGCAACCGCCGTTGCTCTAGGTCCGGTCGGAATCCTAGGATCAGCATACGCTTTAAAGAACTACTTCGATCTCAAGGCCGCAAGGCGCCAGTAGAGTCACGCGAATCTCTTCTGGCCTTTGTAGCTGACAAGCCCTGAGACTCTTACGCCTATCTTTCTAACATCCTTGTTCTTCTCGACGTTATCGTCATAGAGCCCGCATGCGGTTCTTATCACTGTTTCAAGGCTGCTAGTTGCCTTCACGCTTCTGCTGTGCAAATGCTCTGAGAAGTCAAAGTACCTGAGCTTAAGCGTTATTGTCTTGAATGCGACCTGGTTCTTCTCAACGTCTTTTGCGACCTCTTTGCTAAGCCTTCCTATGGCCTCCTTTATCTCCTGAGAATTCTTGGTGTCTTTTTCGAATGTGAACTCCCTGCTTATTGACTTTATGTCGTAATTGCCCACCACTTCACGCTCGTCAATCCCGCTTGCAAATGCCTTGAGCTCAGCGCCAAACGGCGCGCCGAAATTCTCCGCAAGAACCATGCTATCTGCCTTGGCCAACTGCTCTACCGTGCCATATCCGAGCTTCCTTAGCCTCTCTGCAGTCTTTGCGCCGATGCCGTAGAGGTCCTCTATCTTTGATTCTAAAAGAAAGCCTCTCACCTCGCTCTCACCGACCGCCATGACCCCGTTGGGCTTTGCCCTCTCGCATGCCATCTTGGCTATGAGCTTGTTTGGGCCGATACCTATCGAGCATTTTATTCCAACGCTCTCAAGTATGTCTCTTCTTATCTCCTCGGCATACTCCATTGCCTTTCCATAACTTCGTATCTTCTCCGAGACGTCTATGAATGCCTCGTCTATGCTGACCTGCTCGAACTTATCTGCGAATCCCTCTATCCTCCCCATTATCCTTCTAGATATCGATTCGTAATACTCGTAGTCCAGCGGAAGATAGAGGGCGTCAGGCCTGAGTCTATAAGCCATCGATATAGGCATGCCGCTGCGTATCCCGAATTTCCTAGCTGCATAGTTGCAGGTCATCACAACGCCCCTCCCAGCGCCCTGCTTTGGATCAGATCCGACTATTGTTGGACGCGCACCAACTTCCTTGTTCCTTAGCTCTTCGCATGCCACGTAGAAGTAGTCCATATCTATTAGCATTATTACTCTCATTTCAATCCTTCAATCAAGCGGGACTTCTTCAATATTCCCCGAAGGCTCGGTCTCCCTGAAGACCTGCGAGGTGAACTTATATAGGTCTATCTCGGGCCTTTTCCATGAGTCTTCAGGAAGGTCAGCCTTGATGCAGAGGTTCCTGAGGAACTCCTCCTTGTTCCAGAGCTCTTCGACAGCGACTATCGGCAGCAGCACCCCTGACTTGAACCCGTACTTTATCATGAGGCCATCCCTGCCAACCTTTATCTCCTTTAGTCTTCCGCTCGGCGAAGAGCTGTCTATATGCTCGGGCTTGCTCAGCACGCTCACCTCTACAATGAGTTCGGATAGCTCCGGTTCAGATACCGGAGTGAATCTCGGGTCCTCGAAAGCCGCTGCTATCGCCGCTTCTACCAGAAGCCGCTTTAGCGGTCCTATCGGGTTTGGGTAGCCTATGCACCCCCGCAGGCTCATCGTTGGATAATGTTCAAGCGTAACGAAGACTCCCGAGCTTTCCGTGAAGCCAGATAAGATCCTCTCAACCATCAATCTGCTGAACCTTGGCGATTTAAGTGATAGCTCTATTGCCATCCGCGCAGCCTTTATCAGGAGAGTTCCGTCCTCAATGGAGTAAGGCATAACCATCGCCGATGGTGGATATAGTGGCTGACAAAGTATTTAAAACATCCAAGCAACGGTCCATGCGTCACATTTATGTATGAGGAAATGGCCATTAATTTTATGTTTGCGCAAAGAATGCACAAAACGAATCTCCAAGCCGAGCCATTGCACTGCGTAGCAGCACCTCCAAGAATATAC
>JAJZKF010000090.1 GCA_021804305.1 Microcaldota archaeon
ACGGCATGCGCGTCGTTGTTAGTGCTCTTTTTAGGTGGATCTTTGGCAGGTAAAAGCGACCATGAAATTGTACCGGTACATGAGATACTCAGGCTTAAGGAAGTGAACGAACTTTTGCAGGAAAAGCACATAGCGCTGGAGAATCTCCCGAAGATCCTGGAGAGTGATCCGCAGTGCAGGAAGCTAGGGGCAAAACCCGGGCATGTCATAAAGATAAGCAGGAACGACAACGGCAATGCATATCTTTATTACAGAGTTGTAGTAGAGGGTTAATTTCCTCTACGGTGTGATGTACATGAAACAATATGGTTTGTTAGATTCGTATCTCAACTCGACTTCCTTGGTCTCGCACCAGACAGAGAGCTTCAACAGATTTCTTGACTCAAGCTTGCAGAAGGTAGTCAGCAGGCAGAATCTTATAGAACCTAGCGTGGAGGGCTTTGCGCTCAAGTTGGGGAACATAAGGCTAGACCGCGTCTCGATAATCGAGTCTGACGGTTCAAGGAGGGGCATACTGCCAAACGAAGCGCGACTTAGGAACCTCACCTATGCTACACCAATATTCATAGAGGTAGTGCCAATCATAAGGGGAATAGAGAAGACAGCGGCATATGGAGAAGTGTTCGTGGGCGAATTGCCCATAATGGTCAGGAGCAACCTCTGCAATACAAAGACAATGGCTAGAAGCCAGCTGATAGAGAATGGTGAAGACCCAGAGGATCCTGGAGGCTACTTCATAATCAAGGGCGTAGAGAGAGTGCTTATAGGACTTGAAGATGTGGCGCCAAATAGGATAATAACTACCAGGGAAGGAGATGGACGTGAAGTGAAGAGCCGCGTCTTCTCAACAACCCCTGGATTCAGGGCACGCTGTGTCGTGACGAGAAACCAGAACGGTACCTTCTCTGTAGACTTTCCGACGACAAGCAAGAGCATCGATCTTATCATGCTTCTAAGGGCACTTGGCCTGCAGATAGACGAGGTGCTGAACTTCGCCAGCGACCTTCTCCCTTTCAAGAACGACCTGCTTCTAAGTATAGAGACAAGCGATGCAAAGGACCTTCAGCCGAAGGATGCACTGCTTGAGCTTGGCAAGATGGCTGCACCGGGTCAGGCAAGCAAGTATCAGGAGAAAAGGGCCGAGATGCAGCTAGACAATTATCTTCTCCCGCACATAGGCGGTGGCAGCGAGGATAGGAGGGAGAAGGGCAAGTACCTTATACAAATGGCAAGGAAGGCTACGATAATAGGGAACAGACTAGCGCGGCAGGACGACAAGGACCACTATGCCAACAAGAGAGTCAAGTTCTCCGGCGAGCTCATGGAGGAGCTTTTTGCGTACGCATTCCGATTCTTCGTCAAAGAGGTAAAGTATCAGATTGAGAGGACAAGCGCAAGAGGCAGAAAGCTCAGCATACAGGCCATAATCAACCCAGATACACTTACTGAGAAGATCGCTTATGCAATGGGTACAGGAACATGGGTTGCAGGCCAGACCGGAGTCTCCCAGGTTCTTGACAGAACCAATTTCATAAGCTCGTACACTCATCTGAGGAGGGTCAAGTCCCCTCTTGCAAAGAAGCACCCGCACTTCAGGGCAAGGGATGTGCATGGAACCCAATGGGGCAAGATCTGCCCGTCTGAGACACCAGAAGGCCAGGAGGTGGGACTTACCAAATACCTTGCGATAATGGCGAAGGTCACTGTAGGGGCGGAGGAAGGGCAGATAGAACAGAAGCTTAAGGGAATAGGCAAGGTAGAGCAGGTCTGATATTATGGCAAAAGAAGAGAACAATAAGTATTACTTGTACCTGAATGGAAGGATCCTTGGGTATGTGGACGACCCGAAGACCTATGTTAAGGAAGTCAGGGAGGCCAGGAGAAAGGGGCTCATCTCCGGAGAGGTCAACGTGGCGCTCATTGAGAAACTCAACTCCATAGACATAAACACCGACAAGGGAAGGATAAGGAAGCCTTACATAATAATAGAGGATAAGAAGTCGAAGCTAACCCCCGAGTTACTGGACAAGCTCTGGAAGCACGAAATCGACTTCAATTATCTGCTTAGGAACGGGATACTGGAATATCTAGACGCTGAGGAAGAGGAGAATGCCATAGTGGCGTTCGGCGAGGAAGATATAACGGACCAGACCACGCACATGGAAATAGACGTAACGGCAATATTCGGATTCACGGTCAATACCACGCCGTTCCCGGAGCACAACAACATCGCAAGGCACGCGATGCTCGCAAACTTCACAAAGCAGGCGGAGGGGCTTTATGCATCTAACTTCAACATCAGATTTGATTCGCGCGCATACCTCCTGTTCTACCCGCAGGCGCCGATAGTAACAACGTCTGCGTATGAGGGGGTCAATATAAAGCACCATCCAAGTGGGCAGAATTTCGTCGTGGCGCTCTCCACTTACTATGGATACAACATGGCAGATGCAGTCGTAATCAACAAGGCTGCAGTTGACAGGGGCCTGGGGAGGAGCATCTTTTACAAGACATACGTAGACGAGGAAAGGAGGTATCCGGGAGGCCAGAAGGACAAGTTCAAGATACCTGCGCCGACTGCCGAAGGCTACATGGGCGAGCACGTATACTCGAAGCTTGGGGACGACGGCATAATAGAGCCGGAGATGCATGTTGACGAGGGAGATGCACTTATAGGAAAAGTCGCACCGCCAAGGTTCCTAGAGGAGAACATAGGGGCAGGAGGACTTGAAGAGAAGATGCGTGACGATTCGTCAGTTCTAAAGACAGGGGAATTCGGAGATGTGGACAGCGTTGTGTTCACCGAGTCGACAGGGGCTACAAAGATAGTCAAGGTTAGAGTGAGGAGTCTAAGGGTACCTGAGAGGGGGGATAAGTTTGCCAGCAGGCACGGGCAGAAAGGAGTAATTGCCATGATAGTGCCGCAGGAGGACATGCCCTTCACTGAGAACGGAGTGGTGCCTGACCTGTTGCTCAACCCGCACTCGATACCCACCAGACTTACATTTGGTCACTTGCTTGAGGAACTGGCTGGGAAGGCAGGAGCTGTAGATGGGAAGATAATAAATGGTACAGCCTTCGCGGAGAAGGGCTCCG
>JAJZKF010000091.1 GCA_021804305.1 Microcaldota archaeon
CAGATATTGCTATGGTCTCAAGTGCGTTAGGGGAGTTAAGGCGGAGCATGAAACGATAAGAAGGCATTTGGAGATGGACCTTTCGATGGCAACTGCCCTTGCGCCACACATAGGGTACAGTAAGGCTGCAGAAATAGCAAGGAAGGCCTATGATGAAGGCAAAAGTGTGAAAGAGGTTTGCATGAATATGAAGATAATGGACAGGGAAACGCTTGATAGGATCCTTGACCCGAAGAATAATGTATGAGCAGGATTATTGCGCGATTTTATGGAATTTGCAGAGAAAGAAGCGGGCATACTAGTGCGCAAACTCCTAGGAGTGGGGCATACGGCCTTAGTTTCAAAGGGCAGCGGTGCAAAGGACCTTGTGCATACAGGTGCTGATATTGCAACTGTGGGAGATGAAGTGGTAGGCGATGCCGTAATTGAGGCGCTGCGGAAAGAGGAGAGAAGGTTTGCAGTTTATACCGAAGAGAAGGGCAAAATCGACGTTCCGGAGGGTGAGTACACGGTAATTATAGATGATATAGACGGAACGCTGAATTTCAAGACAGGAAGGGGAATGATGCCGCACGGAACGGTAATCGGAGTATTCGAAGGTACTTTGCCAAGATTCGAAGACTGCATCGCAGCAGGATTTCTCGAGTTCAACAGCGGAAACCTCTTCTATGCCGAGAGAGGCCGCGGCAGTTTCATCGTCACTGGTTTTACTAATGGCAATACAGAAGAAGAGCGTATCAGAACATCCGAAAGGAAAAGAATTGAGGGAGATTTTCCGCTGAAGATATCCTACGACATGGTTGCCCTTGGTACATTGGGTCCGGAGATAGTGCAGAGCATGGGTACGTTCCAGTGGCCTTATGACGCAAGATCCAAGGCTTTGCACATTGCACAGATAGCGGCTGGAGATGCTGATGCGCTGGTGACTGCAGATAATGTGTACGGAGGAAGGAAGAGGATTGGGCCCGAGGAGATAGGGCCGCTTTATCTGCTGGTCAAAGAAGCAGGAGGCCATGTTACAAGATGGGACGGTAAAGATATAGGAGAAGAAAGAATAATATTCACGCCTGGAAAGACACCTGACGTGATTGTTTCAGCAACGAGGAGCCTCTGTCAGGACATAAGCAAAAGATTATATGAACTCCAAGAGGTCTCCGAGTACCTGAGATCCAAGAACATATGAGACAGCAGTCAGTTGTTAGGCACGATGTTGCCCACTATGAATTCGGGATCGTACGCCATCAGATCCGAATAGCCTTCACCGGTCCCGAAGTATAGCACCGGCACTTCAGTTTCACCGAGTATGGAGAGAGTATTGCCGCCTTTGGCATCACAATCAAGTTTAGTAAGTATTACACCATCAAGACCCACAGCGGCATTGAATTCACTGACCTGCGAAAGAAGGGAATTTCCGGTTATGCTCTCTCCGACAAATATCTTAAGATTAGGCTTCGTTACACGCACCATTTTCTTGACTTCCTCCATGAGGCTCTTGTTCGTTTCCTGCCTGCCTGCGCTGTCTATTAGCACTACATCTATGCCATGCGCCTTTGCATGGGAGATTGCATCAAAGGCTACGCTTGCCGGATCAGCCCCGTATCTGCCTTTTATTACGCCTATGCCGAGCCTTTCAGCGTGATACGCAGTCTGCTCTATTGCGGCTGCGCGGAATGTATCGCTGGCTGATAGTACGCAGGACAGACCACCGCCAAGCATCAGCTTGGCTACCTTTGCCATGGTAGTCGTCTTGCCGGCTCCGTTTGGACCTATGAAGAGTATCTTGAATGGGCCTTCGCCCCCATGTATTGAGGCTTTTGCCATTTCTACTATGTCTGTGCCGGCCCTCTTACCGAGCACTGAGAGCAATGATGATCTTATTGCGGCGGCTATCTCCTCTTCGGCCCCACTTGAACCGACCTCCTTTCCTACAAGACTTTCGCGCATACGAGCCATTATCTTCTCTGCAACATCGTAATTCACGTCAGACTGAAGCAGAGAAGAATTCAGTTCTTCCATGAAAGGCGAGATGTCATTCTCAGTTATCCGCACCTTCCCGAAGATGATCCCCTTTATCCGGGTCTTGGCAGTCACTTTAGGGGCATTGGGCCTCTCTCTCGCCGCGTTAGTTGTCCTTTCTTCTTTCGCAGGGCTTTTGGCATCCGTATCTTTTGCAAACTCAGATTCCCTTGCTATCTCCGCGGTTTTTGTTATTGGCTCTTCTTTCTTTGAATTGGAGCTGTAGCCCATTTCAAGCTCTTTTAGAGACACGGGCTTGTCAGGAGTGGTTTCCGCTACTTTAGGATTGCCCGCCTTCGAAGCTTCTTCTGCAGGCGCTGTAGGATGCGATTCCTTTTCTGAAGCCTCCTCGGCTTTCTCTTCCTCCTTTTTGCCCAGCGAGCCTATGAAGGAGGAAAACTTTTTCTTCAGGCCTTCGAACATCGGACCTCTACCTCTGCCGCACGGATGAGAGCTTATAGGAGATGTCCATCAGCTCCTTTTCTACTTTCTGCTTGTCAGAAATCAGCTTGCGCAGCCCTTCCTCACTTCTTCTCTCGTTGGACTTAGCGAATTCTTTTGCCTCTTCGAGGCTCTTCTCCACAAGATATCCTGCACCGACGTAGGCGATCACTTTTTCCATGATCCCTACACCTGCTTCAAAATACATCCCAGCCTCGCCGTTTACAAGTATCTTTGAGTTGCTCAGACGGGAGGTGTTTTCAATGAGCTCTGAATTCCTGCGCATGGAGTTGAGAGCCAGTGAGTACGTTGCTATCTCGTTTTCCAGGAATTCATACTGCTGCGAATAGATATTCTGCAGGTACCGGAGCTGGGCTACAGCTTCCTCTGCCTCTTTGTTAGTGGGAGCGCTCTCTGCCATATTACCGCACTAGATATCGCATCGCTGCTTTTTATACCTTGGCGTGGCTTGCGTGGCTTGAGAGCCTGCGCAGTGCAGTAGGTATGCTATCCACGATGTCGCTTGCAATGATATGGTTCCCCATTCTTCTGTACAGCATATCCCCTATCTTAGAATGCAGATAAACCCCTGCGATGGCAGCAGAGAGCGCATCGGAGCCTATCGCAA
>JAJZKF010000092.1 GCA_021804305.1 Microcaldota archaeon
CTAACCTGAGCGCTGAGCTTTCGCCACCCTCAGGTCCACCACCTCTCTTAACCCCAAGACCGTCAAGTTCATCGAAGAATATTATGCATGGCGGGTTCTTCCTTGCCTGTTCGAATATCGCATGGAGGTTCTTCTCAGTGTTTCCAGTGTACATATCGACTATCTGGTTCACCCTTGCGATGATGACGTTAGCGCCAGCCTCTCCGGCTATCGCATTGACTATAAACGTCTTACCTCCTCCTGGTGGGCCGTAGAAGATTACGCCAAGACCGAGCTTCTTGCTGTACTTTTTGAACAGATCAGGCTCCTTTATCGCAAGTATTATGTTCTCTATTATATACTTCTTTACCTTCTCAAGACCTATCACGTTGTCAAATTTGGTCTTAGACTGATAAAATGCCACCTTCTTGATCTGACCTTCCTCTATCTTAGTTTCGTCTTTTGCGCTTTGCTTGCCATAGTCGTACTTATTCATCTCCATCTGCTGGGTCTTTGAATTCTTCCCATACGTGGAGTCGATGTGGATAAGCGAGTCTATATGCTCAAGCCTATTCTTCGCCTCGGTGTAATCAGGGTTATTGGCGAGCGCCTTCTCATACCAGTACCTTGCCCCTAGAAGGTCATTGTTGCCCTCTGCCATATCTCCTATGAGCAATGGCGCGTCTGCGCTTTTAGGCTGCAGCTGTATTACGACCTCGAGGTCCTTTCTCGCTGCATCGAAGTTGTTTAGTATCCTATAAGTGAGCGCTCGGTTGAAATAAGCGTCAGCATACTGGCTGTCTATCTTTAGCGCCTCCACGTACTCCTGTATTGCGTCATTAAACTTGCTCTCCTCAAAAAGCGAGTTGCCCCTCTTCCAATGATCCTTCGCGAGCGGATTAACCGGCTGCTTCACGTCAGCAGGAGCAGAAGCAGGAACTGAAGCCGGAGCCGATGGCTTTGGCTGAGCCTGGGGCTGCTGTTGAGGCTGTGAGGCGGGAGAGCCAGGGTTACCGCTAGGTCCTTTATTGTTCGGCGCTGCTGGTGTATCTGTCATCTATGCACCAATATTTTAGTATCGTTTGCCTAAGTATTTAGCCTTTGCTGTGCGCTTTTGACTCATTAATCATATCACTTACCAAGGGAGTCAAGGAGGTCATTAAGGCTCCTGTCAACTAATTTTATGTGTTCCTCCTCTCTAGGTACGTTGTTGAATGTTACTGACTTAAAGCCTTTCTCGAGCTCCTTTACTTGTGACTTAAGCGGTTGTAGCGCCTTGGACTTGGATTTGTAAGTCCCATTGAGTTGCCTTACTACAACTTCACTATCAGAATAGAGTGCTATAGTGGTATGTGGTGGAAAAGCAAGGCCCTTAAGGCACCACTCAAGCGCAAGCATCACTGCCCTATATTCGGCGAAGTTATTGGTCTTTATGCCATTGTACTCAGCATGTTTCTTGAGCAGCTTTCCGTCCTTGCCGTAAACCATGAAACCCGAGGCACTATGCCCAGGGTTGCCTCTGGCTGCACCGTCAGTATAAATCCTTACCGTTTCGACCTCCATAAATGCACTCTGAAAGCTATATATATTTCAATAGCGGATATCAGATTGAAGCAAGGCTATAAATATCATGGTGCTGTGCGTGCAAGAATATACCGAAAAGGAAGCGCAGGAACTCGTAAGCGCGATAAGAAACACTATAGATCTATCGATAAAGAGCCCTTTGTTCAAGAGCGACATCGTAAAGAAGGCCCTTCAGAAGTACGGAACTGGGCACGATGGGGTAGTGATAAGGCTGATATACGCCCAAACCGGCATAGTCCTGAGAAACGCTCATGAACCCAATCCGAATAAAACCTTGGGCGATGCGGTAGTGGACATGGCGCTGTATGCCGCAAGCGAAGGCGGGAGCATAACACCAGCATCGCAAAGGGAGCTCGACGAATCAATCATAGAGTTGAGCATAATGCAAAGCAAGACGCACCTTAAGGGCACCGCGCCATCGAAGCAGCGCGCATTCGACAACAGGAAGCATGGCGTAATGGTGGTATACGGCCAGAACTCCGGTATTATATTGCCACACACTGCCTTAGAAGGTCAGATGGCAAGAAGGGAGATGCTTGAAGAGGCATGTAAACGTGCCAACCTAAATGCTGATTTTTGGATGCAGCCCAACATAGATGTATATAAATTCGAAGCACAAACCTTCATAGAGGAGTCTCCTGGCGGAAAGGTAATGGAGTTGCCGCAGAGGTAAAGCGAGCTGAGTGCATGATATCAGACCTTAGGTCATATGTGGACTATCTAGACCGGATAAACAACCTAATCAAAGTGGGGTATGAAGTAAGCCCTGAGCTGGAGATAACGGCATTCACCGACAAGGCGGGAAGGAGCAAAAGGTATGACAGCAAGGCGTTGCTTTTCGAAAAGGTCTCAGGATATGATATGAAAGTAGCGACCAACCTGTTTGGATCAATAACAGTGTTGAGGGAGCTGTTCAGCAACACTTACGCGAATGAGATACTTGCGAACTTCAACAGGATAAAATCAAACACGTTTACGCCTTCGATGATCAAGGGCGCGAAGGCGTTAATGAATTCTAAGCCAAAGGTATCGCAGTTAAAGGAGAGGCACTTCAGGCAGATAGACAGCCTGGACGAGCTCCCGATACTAAAGGTGTGGCCGAAGGATGCAGGGAAGTTCATAACGCTGCCATTGGTAGTCACTAGAAGCCCGATAGACGGGTCCCTTAATGTTGGGGTATACCGTATGCAGGTGTACGATGGAGAAACAACAGGCATGCACTGGCAGGCGCAGAAAGGGGGTGCAATACATGCCAGCCAAGCATTGGAGAATGGAGAAGAGCTTAAGGTCAGCGTTGCGATAGGCACAGACCCGTACAACGTGATAGCAGCAATAGCGCCGCTGCCTCACGGGATAAACGAATTCTCAATATCTGGAGTAGCGAGAAACTCCAAGACTGCGCTTATGCAGTACATGGATTATCCTCCAGTTCCTGAGAATGCTGACATAGTGCTGTATGGGAAGGTCGATCCAAAGGAAAAGATGATAAAAGAC
>JAJZKF010000093.1 GCA_021804305.1 Microcaldota archaeon
GCCCGACTCTTATGCCGAATTATCGTTATATAGAAGAGCTTGCGGCCGGCAGGCCGGTATTCTCATACCCCCTTACAAGCGGAGGCTTCAGGCTGCGTTATGGCAGGAGCAGGGTATCTGGATTGGCAGCAGCTTCCATCAATCCTATAACAAACAAGGTGCTGCTGGACTTCGTTGCGACAGGATCTCAGCTTCGCGTGGAGCTGCCGGGCAAGGCGTGCGCTGTCACTCCCTGCTCGGACATAGAGCCACCGATAGTCAAGCTGAAGGACGGCTCGGTCGTTAAGCTGAAGAGCGTAAAGCAGGCAGAGGAGCTTCTTGGCAGCATAGACGAGATACTATATATAGGTGATATACTGTTCAACTACGGCGATTTCGCCGAGCAGGGCCATCTTTTAATGCCTTCGCCTTTTGTTTCCGAGTGGTGGGATAGGATAGTTGAAACCAAAGGAGAAGAAGCCGTCCGGAAATCAACGGAATTAAACTCATTCAAGGACCACTTAGCGTTTTCAAAAGAATACGATGTCCCACTTCACCCCAATTATCTGTACTTCTGGACGCAGATAACAAGGGAGGATCTTCAATATCTTGTCGAGTATGTCTACACGCATGCAAAGGTCGACATACAGCAGACTATAACAGGCCAGGGGTCAAAGGTACTTCTCCTGCAAAACGATGAGAAGGCAAAGAGGATCCTAGAGCTTTTGGGAGTCGAGCACAAGCTCTCAGGCGGCATAGTCGTGCAGGATGTGGATGCCTTACTGGAGACAATCGGCTACGGGAGGCTGAGTTTTGATGAAGCCATAAATCTATTTAGTGAAGGCAGTACAAGCCTGGAGATACTCAGCAAGATGCTAGGAGTGAAGGTGATGGACAGCGCCGGCACATTCATAGGCGCCAGGCTGGGAAGGCCGGAGAAGGCTAAGATGCGCGAGATGGAGACTAACCCCAACATTATTTTCCCGATAGGTGAAAACGGTGGGTCTTCCAGAAATTTGGTGGCTGCGGCAGAAAAGGGTAATATAGTCGCGGAATACGGGACATTTTACTGCAACACTTGCAAAAAGGACACAATATATAGTGTCTGCGATGTATGCGGCAACAAAGCCGAGAGGTACTATTTCTGCAGAGTATGCGGTGCAAAGACAAACGAGCTGATCCACCACGGAAAGCAGACTCTTGCGAAGACGAAGCTCAGCATAAACTTGAAGGAGTACCTGGAGAGGGCATACCAGAAGCTTGGCATCACCGAGAGGCTGCCTGTGATAAAGGCGGTCAAGGGCGTTTTCAACTCAACAGGGGACATCGAGCCGATAGAAAAAGGCATACTGAGGTCGATGCACAGGCTGAATGTTAACAAGGATGGCACTGTAAGGTTCGATGCGATAGAGGTGCCGATAACTCATTTCAAGCCGAAAGAGGTAGAAACAAGCATAGAGCGGCTTAAGCAGCTGGGGTACACAGAGGACGTTTTCGGGAAAGAACTGTCGGACCAGAACCAGATCCTGCAGCTCAAGCCACAGGACATAATACTACCGACGTACGGCACCGAGGACGAGAATGCTGCTGAAGTATTTTCAAGGGTGTCAAAGTTCGTGGACGACCTTCTTGTGAAATACTATAAAACAAGCAGCATAATGGACATTAAAACAAAAGATGACCTGGTTGGAAAACTCGTGGTTGGGCTGGCGCCGCATACCTCATCGGGGACTATTGGCAGGATAATCGGCTTTTCTAAGACGCAGGGCCTGTTTGCCCATCCCTTCTTCCATGCGGCCATGAGAAGGAACTGCGACGGGGACGAGGCGGCTCTCCTGCTGCTTTCAGACATGCTCCTGAACTTTGACAGGGCGCTTCTGCCGGACTCCCGGGGCGCAAGGTACATGGATTCGCCGCTTGTTATTTCGACTGTTATGGACTTGAACAGCATAGACTCCGAAGCATACAACCTAGACATAGTTGGAAAGTACCCTCTTGAGTTTTATGAGGACACACTGAGATATGACAAGCCTTCGCAGGTAAAGATACCCCAGGCAAAGGAGCTCCTGTCGGATCCGGATAAAAAGATACTCTTCACCCACGACACCGACAACATAAACCTCGGCGTGAACGTGTCAGCCTACAAAACCCTCGAGACTATGAGTGACAAGGTCTCAAAGCAGATGGAGCTTGAAGAGAAGTTGAGGGCTGTGGACCTGTCGGACATAGCCAGGATAATCATAGAGAAGCACTTCATAAAGGACATCAAAGGCAACCTGAGGCGGTTCGGAACGGAGGAGTTCAGGTGCGTCAAGTGCAATCAGAGGTACAAACGTGCGCCTCTAGTCGGAAGGTGCACCAAATGCGGAGGCAATCTCGTCCTGACATCCAGCGAGGGTAACATAAAGAAATACCTGAAAATGTCGCTTGAGATAGCCCAGAAGTACAATGTTCCCACATACATCAAAAGTGAGCTCGAGCTCATAAAGATCGAGCTTGATGCCCTATTTGGGGAGAAAGTTGAATCGCAGGCGTCTCTTCTTGCGTTCTAATTACGTTTCATGTGCTCAAGGAAGTTGTCCAGCTTGTCGACGATGTCGTTCATGAGTGCTTCCTTTATCACACCATCGACCTTTATATTGATCTTCTTCCTTCCCAGACAGAGCAAGTTTATCTGGTATTTGCCAGTTATATCATGAACTTTCTTTATGTGGATCTTTATCTTAGTTATGCCGGCGATGGCGCTTAATCTTGACTCCCTCCTGCTTATCTGGGACCGGACCATGAGGACGAAGTCCCAGTCATAATCTCCAGATAGCTCGATGTCTATTGCGTCTCCTAAATTTCTTCCACCAAGAAGGTCTAAGATCTTGGACCTGGTGAGCACGCCTACAGGCTTGCCGTCGCTGTCGACTACTACCACTCCTTTCATCTTTGCGGCCAGCATTATCTCAAGCGCTTTCCTCAGATTAAGGCTCAAAGATATCTGTGGCAGCTCTTTCCTTGCAATCTCTGTTATGTTTTGTTCTAGTACTTTGTTTTTTTGGATGTCTTTTTTACCCTTCGTCA
>JAJZKF010000094.1 GCA_021804305.1 Microcaldota archaeon
CGCATGCACTTGTAAGTTCACCGCCGCTTCCCATCGCAATAGTAAGACTGAGGCTCTGGCCAAGATCCATAGCAGAGTTTGAAGAGAGAGTAATTGAAGGTGCGGGATATACAAGTATATTCGCAGGCGCTGAACTTACAAGTGCATGCGATATCACGGAGGGTATTTTTGCTGAGCCGTCTTCCACCTCGATTCGGAATATATAATTGCCGGTAGAGATGGCGAAGGAAGGCACACTCTCGCCTGCCTGTGTAGGTATGATCTCGGGAGAATTCAACGTGCACACTATCACAGTGTTGGCACTTCCTGAAGAGTATGAAGGGCATCCTGATGCGGAAGGTGCGATGGTTGAATACAACTCTCCCTGCGGGGCTATCTCAGAATAGTATTCGTATGGAGGCGTGCCGGTGTAAGGAAGATTGCTTGTGAAGTATATCTGCTGGCCCTGATCCACCACAGGAGTGTTTGTAGTGGTTGGAGAGGTAGAGAGGGCGCTGTTGAGTGTTACGACCACGTTGTTTGATAGTATAGGAGAACTGCTGATCACTGGCGGAAGTGATGCTCCAAGCTCAAACACGTATATTCCTGTCGGGACCAAGGCGTTTGTATTGAAAGCGCAGACGGAGGATTGCGGCGCTATGCAAAGGGCTTCCGCTTCTGTGTGCGTGAAACCAGCCTGACCAGGCCCTTTTGCATACCACTTATAGGAGTACCCCGTACCGAGCGTGGTAACATCGGATATGTTTATGCCGTAGCCCTGGTCTATTGTTATTTCATTTACTGGTGTTATCCTTTTGTCCGGTTGGTTTGTAGTTACATTGGTAAGGTTTGTTATCATGATTGTGAACGGCGCCATTACCGTCACGTTTGCAGGAGGACTGATTACGGTGTTTGAATCAGGCGCAGAATCAGTAACCTGGAGCTCGAAAAGATATTTGCCAGGGGCCGTTGATTGAGAGGTATCGAACGTGCATTTCGGCGTGTTGGAGGATGCTCCGCAAAGAACATTTCCTTCAGATGCCGCAAAGGACGATGATCCAGGCCCTTCTGCGATCCATTGATAAGTGTAAGGGACTATGCCTCCCGATGCAGAGGAAGAGAGTGATGCGCTGCTTCCAGGATAGACTGTGCTGTTAGGCGAAGGCTGCGATACCTGGAGGGGGACGCTAAGGCTTCCATCGATGGAAGTGGGCATTACGCCGTCCAGAGGGTATGTCCTAGACCTTACCCAGTATAAATATATATTGGAGAACGCAGAGCCGTCCGAACCTGCAACATAGAATGTGGAGTTAGGCACGGGAAGGGAGTTCGGAGAGGTGTAGGATAGTATGTTCCTGATGCCTTCGTATACAGGAGTGTATGGTGATGTAGAGCCATTGACAAATCCCATCGAGATGTGGTTTGAGGTGAATACGGTCTTGGTGAATATGTAATTGTCTCCGCCTTGCGGGAGTATATCGCTTGAGGCATAGCTTACGTTCTCTATCTGGTAGCCAGAGGTTGTGCACATCGCGCTGTGCGGGGAATCGTAGAGTATCCCGGGCCTGTTTGCCGCGTCTGAGACAGGATAAGGATAGAACTGATATGCGATGTAATAGCCTTGCACGGGCGCGGGGTTGACACAGCCCGAATTGCCGTTGGCGTTATGTACGAAGGATAGGCCGTTGTAGCCGCTTGAATACAAACCTATCCCTATATTGTCTGCAAGGGTGGATGATGTTCCAAAGTATCTTCCGGAAAGCTCTATTATCTGGTTCCTGGCAGTGAACGGGATGTTGTAAACCGCCATCCCCATGTCGTATGAGATGCCATTTGAGGTCAGCTGGAGGCCGTTCGTTGATTCGCTTATGATATTCACTGCGGACCAGTTAGCGGGAATGTAATTGCCTCCGAAGTATCCATATAGGTTGAATACATTCTGGCCGTTGTCATAGGAATTTGGAGTGCCTGAGACCCACGGTGCCTCGCCTACCGTGTTGCCGTTGAAGAGGGAGGTATCGGGGGACTGGATTTCAGCGTATATCAGCGCGTTGGAGTTCGCGGGGATAGAGGATGAGAGCTTTACCCAGAAGGTTCCGGTGCCGCCGTTCGAGCTTTCAAGCCAGGAGGGGATCACGCTTCCGTTAGGATATATGAACTCTACGTTTTGGAAACTTGACGGAAGGCCGTATGTTCCTGCAGATAGGTTTATCATCTGCTGGAAAGGAACAGGAGTTGGAAGGTTTTGTGGATTGTTAAGCGTTATTGGTATGTAGCCCGGATGCGCGGCGGCAAGCTGCGCGTGCGCCATCACCGAGAAGAGCACGAAGGACAGAATCACTGATTGTACAAATATTCTAGGGTTTCTTAGATCTCTCATTTAAACAACCTCCAGCTGGGGCATACGACTGTGAAAAACAGAATGCCAGTTTGGGGGGGCATTCGTATGCTTAGGTATTATCTTTTGCTTCTGAAATATAAAAAGCTTTGTGTTTGAATGCACGGCTGTCGTATCCCACAATATTGACACCTCGACAAAATCTAAATCCTCGTCGGACAAACAATTCCACATGAGACAAATACCGATGAGGAAGATCCGGTTCATATTCAATCATAGGGGCCAAATGTCCGATAGGCAGTTATGGAAGACCCTAAAGATAAGCAAGTCCTCATTTTACCGAGAGATAAGGCGATATAATGGCAGGAAGTTTTACCTCGTGAATAGAGATAATAGGGTAGAACGGCATCCTGGACGGAGGGCAGTCCAAATCCCCCACGAACATCTGACGAAAATTGCCGAGTACCGATTGAAGTACAAAGCAGGGGCTGTGACATTGCAGAAACTACTAGAGGTAAAGGAAGGGATACATGTGCCGCATAACACGATAAACACGGTTCTTAGAAGCGCAGGCATGATAAGGGCCATAAAGAAGAGGGGAAAGAGGAAGAAATACGTAAGGTGGGAGAGAAAGCACTCGTTGAGTCTCTGGCAGACGGACCGGTCTTTATTCGGTAATGAA
>JAJZKF010000009.1 GCA_021804305.1 Microcaldota archaeon
TGTTCCTGGGGCTTTACGTGAGCACGGCTGCGCTTGGGAACTATGGGGCAGCGGCCAAGGGGCTTGCGTTGCTAGCCATGATATATGGCACTTTGGGCAGGGGGCTACTGCCCATATTCGCTACTGCAAAAGCGATGGATGCGGGAGAAGGGATAAACAGCACGTATAACAGGATAATACACTTCTCGCTAATACCAATGCTCCCGATTATAATATATGTCGGGATCATGGCCGCTCCCGGGCTTTACCTGTTGGTCGGAAGCAACTACATAAATGCGCCGTTCTTCCTTACCCTAATAGCCGGAGGTGCGATGATAGGACTCTTTGGGACTTACATAAACCAGCTGCTAATATCAGGAAATCACACGATGAACATAATGAGGATCAATTTCATATCTGCAGTCTTCCAGCTAATATCCCTGCTTATATTCGTCCCGCCTTATCAGATCATAGGCGCGATATTCGCGATATTTTACATCGGCAACACGATAGAGGCAGTATTCTTCGCAAGGGATGCTCAGATAGTATTTGGCATGCGATTCGAGCTAAGGAAGCTCTTGCTGCTCTACTTCGCGAACGTGATACTCGCTGGGATACTGCTCATTGCATATGTTGCAAGCAACAACCTAATACCATATTATCTCGTCTGGCAAAAGTACGTCATAGAGCTTCTGGTGGTGCTGATCGTTGCCATGATGGTCTACCCGGCGCTCCTCATAATCTTCAGGGCGATAAACGACAAGGACATAATGTCGATGAGGCATGCAACCAACAGGCTTGGCAAGGTGAGCGTGGTCTTTGGAGGCTTCTTTAATTATTCAGAATATCTTTATAAGAGACTGATTAGATCATGAACGTTATGGACTACAAGGACTTCACAGTCGTACTGCCGACACTAAACGAGGAGGAGACGATAGGCGTGCTGATAAATAGGCTCATAAAGTCCTATGGGGGAATAAGCGTCATAGTAATGGACGATGGCTCGCGCGATGGAACTGAAAAGAAGGTCGATGAGATATCAAAAACCAACAAGAAAGTGAGCTTCTTTGACAGGAAGAAGGCACATCGTAAGAGGGGTCTTACCGCGAGCGCAATTGATGGAATACTTAGAAGCAGGACAAAATACGCGATAGTCATGGACGCAGATCTTCAGCATCCGACTGACGTCATAGAATTCCTTGCGCCAAAACTTATCAAGGGAAACGATCTTGTCGTTGCCGTAAGAGCAGATGTAAAGGGATGGGCGATATATAGGAAGATAATATCAAAGACACTGATAGGAATAGGGTATTCAATACTAGTAATGACTGGCAAGAGCAGGTGTAATGACATCTTCTCGGGGTTTTTCGGTGTGAATAAGGCCCTCTTTGAGAGAACCTACAATGCAAACAAGAAAAGGTTCATTGGAGGAGGATACAAGGTACTCTACGACTTCCTAAAGTGCAGCAGTAACGGAGATATTCTGATAGACCAGATACCTTACTCGTTTGGATTGAGGAAGCATGGGGCTTCGAAGGCGAGCTATAGGCAGGGAATATTGCTCTTCAAGTCCTTTTTCTCCTGATACCGTCACTTGCGCCTAAGATCCAGCAGGTAGTGCTTAGCGTTTACCTTTCCGTACTTATTCTCGGGAACCGATACGGTAGGAACGATTATGCCCGTCTTTTTATCCACTGCAAAGTCTATTCCCTTTCCTGTGCTGCCGATACCCTTTAGGCGGTTGAAGCCGCTATTTACCAGAACACTGCACATCACCGGATTTACCGTCCATGCAAGGCATGCAGTGTTTCCGTTCTGCACTGATATTTCAATGCTGCGCTCTATGAGGAGGTTTCCAAAACCATGACCCCTGAACTTGGGACTGACTACCACATCCGCTATGTATCCGATATTGTCCAATGAATGTCCGTTTTCCTGTGCAATCCTCTGCAGCTTGACAAGCTGCCTATTGACCTCGCTGAAGTCTTCGGGCTTTTCAGTCTTGCCTGCATTTATCGATGCGACCGCGTTCGTGAATATGGTCATTTCAGGAACCACACTAAATCCTGCAGGCTTCTCTCCGACCATCAGGTTTAATACCGTGCCTTTCGGATCTGCAAGCACAGCGGCGCACAGCTTCGTGAACTCCTCTCTTGCCTCTGCTTTAGACATATTCCACTCATAGACGTGCCCGGGTGGGTTGTTGAACCCGACCCCGAAGGCGTCGCCGAGCTTGTTCATCCTTGACTTGTCTTCAAGCATCAAGGACGAATTAGCGGCGCCGAATGCCTCAACGGCGACTACACTGGCCTTCGCGCCTTTGATATTCGCATTTTCTGGCATAAATTACCAACCCTAACGATTTACTGCATATTTATTTGTCTATTTTCTGATATAAGATAATGGCCATTTATTGCAAAATTTGCACTATGGTTGTAAATTTTGTCCACTTAAAAAGAGCACGGCAGCTAGGCTTTGCTGTGGTTCTTCCTGGCAGCCTCAATGAGGCTCACGAAGAGAGGCGCTGGCGCCTCGAATCGCGATTTGAGCTCTGGATGGGACTGCGTGCCTATCCCAAAGCCGCTGTCCCATTCTATGAATTCCACAAGCGTCTTGTCCCTGGTAACTCCAGTTATCTTAAGCCCGCGCTTCTTGAGCGCATCTGCATATTCATTGTTGAACTCGTACCTGTGCCTATGCCTCTCGCTCACCAAGTCTGATTTATATGATGAATGCGCTATTGAATTCTTGTCAACTAAAAGGCATTCCTGCGCCCCTAGCCTCATAGTCCCTCCCTTCTCGGTTATGCGCTTTTGGGAATCTAGCAGGACTATCACCTTGTGCTTTGACTTAGGGTCGAACTCGCTCGAGTTCGCATCGGATAGACCGACAACGTTCCTTGCGTATTCAACGGCCATCAGCTGCATGCCAAGACACAGTCCAAGGTATGGGATCTTGCTCTTCCTCGCATGCTCTATTATGTTTATCATCCCTTCGGTGCCCCTGTTGCCAAATCCGCCGGTGACTATAACCCCATCCATCTTGTCAAACAGCCTGAAATCCTTCTTCTGACCCTCGAAATCAGATGACTCGACCCATGTTATATTGGCGCGAACATCATTCTTAGATGCTGCATGTATTATTGCCTCCTTGACGCTAGCATATGAATCTTTGAGGTGCGTGTACTTGCCTACAAGCGCTATGTTAACCTCCCCTTTCGGTGAGATTGTAGTCTTCACATTATCCTTCCAAATCTTTATCTTTGTCGCATCCGGAGTCCTCTGTTTGAGGCCAAGATCCTTTATTAAAAGCTTGTCAAAGCCAAGGTCCATGAAATGAAGCGGAAGGTTGTAAAGAGTCGGCTGGTCCTGGTCGTCTATTATCCTGTCCATGCTAAGGTTAGCGAAGAGGGCAAGCTTCTCCTTGGTGCTGTCTAGCAGCTTGGATGCGGTCCTGCATATTATGAAGTTTGACCTTATGCCGTCCTGAAGCAACAGCCTAAAACCTATCTGCGCGGGCTTTGTCTTCTGCTCACCCACAACGTCAAGCGTAGGGAGATATGTGAGATTTATGAAGACGACCTCGTGCGTGAGCGATAGCTGACGCATTGCCTCTATGAAGTAGCTGTTCTCTATGTCTCCAACGGTCCCGCCGACCTCTATGACAAGTACGTCGGGCTTCTTAAGATCCGCTATGGATTCTATGTTCTTTATTATCTGGTTTGTCAGGTGGGGGATTATCTGTACGGTCTCTCCGAGATACCCTCCCTGCCTCTCCTTTGAGATTACTGATCCGAAAAGCTTCCCTCCGGTTATCGAAAGGTCTCCGGTCAGGCTTTTTCCAAGGAACCGCTCGTATATGCCAAAGTCCATGTCGACCTCACTCTTGTCGTCAAGGACATAGACCTCCCCGTGCTGGTATGGATTCATTGTCCCACAATCGAAGTTAAGATATCCGTCGAATTTTATCGGAAGGGCTTTGAAATCGTAGAAGTCGAGTATCCTGAGTATCGATGCTGTCACAACACCCTTGCCAAGACCGCTCATGAGAGAGCCTAGGACAACAACATATTTAGTAGGCATACGGATATTATCTTGGGAAAGGCTTTAAATCTTTCTTGAAGATAAGATATTGGTGTGTAATATGTTGAAGATTGATGCTGGAAAGGATGCGCCTAACAAGGTCCGCGCCTTTATAGAGATACCAAAGGGTAGCAATGTCAAGTACGAACTGGACGAGGAGACCGGGCTGATAAAGGTGGACAGGATACTCTATACGTCGATGGTCTTCCCATACAACTACGGATTCGTTCCAGGGACACTTGGAGAGGATGGAGACCCGCTCGACGTGATGATCATAACCTCAGCCACATTCAACAGCGGAACGACGGTCATGGTAAGGCCGATCGGCGTGCTTCTCATGAAGGACGAGGAAGGGATAGATACCAAGGTCATGGCAGTTCCGGTGGAGAAAGTGGATCCTGAATTCGCCAATGTAAAGGACATAACAGACCTTAATGAATCGATCAAGACGAAGATAGTGCACTTCTATTCTTACTACAAGAGCGTTGAGCCTGGAAAGTGGGTAAAGCTAGAGGGCTGGGAGAACGCGGAGAAAGCGCAGGACTTCATAAACAAGGCAATAGCCCGCGCTAAGGATAAGTAGGCGACGTAGATTAAAGCGTTTGGCAGCATTTTTGACAGTTCTTTGGACCGCCCAGTTAAAGCAGTATAGACACATGCTTTGCGTAATTATCGTAGAACCCTTTTTCTATGCCTGACTTTAGCGACTCTCTGGATTTTGAGATCTCAAGGATATCCTTTTCCATCTTCTCCATTTGGTGGTGGGATTTGGCCTTGCTCTCTCTTCCGAACTCTATCCCCTCCATAACTCTCTGCAGCTCCCTCTCCTCTGCTAGTATGTCCGCCTTTTTGTGCTCGAGCGCCTTTAGGGAGTTTATCATGTGGTGTATTTCCGAGTTTAGCAAGGCAGATATGGAATTTTGCAGTTCCTGTTTGTTCTTCGCATCTATCGTCCCCGATTCTACGTTCTTCCTGAGCTCAAGCACGAGATCTGTGAAGTCCTTGTATTCGTCATCGTTTCTTATCCTGCCGATGGGATCGGTGATGTAGTCATATAGTGGCTTCTTCCTTATGGTCAAATGGTCCAGTTTTCTGGCTGCGCGCTCTAGAGGAGCGGTCAGTAGGCCTATCCTGTTGGACAGCTTTGACATCTCATCGCTGAGCGCAGATATCTCAGCGGACTTGGCAGAGAGTTTGCCTTTGGTTTCTGCCTCAATCCTCTCCAATCCTCCATCATCGCTTGATTTCAGATTTGACTTGAGGGCGCCTATCGCGTCGCGTAGGGATGCCAGCTCCTCCCCCTGAAGCCTAAGCTTTAGGATGCACTCTTTTAGTATGCCGTACTGCTCGAACTCCGCAGCCCTTCTGTCAAGCTCATTCTTGAGCGCTGTCGTGAGACGCTCGAGGTATGCCGACGCCTTTTTGAAGTTGCCCATGTAATTTGAGTAGCAGTAGAATGCCTGCTTGAACTTTGAATTGGTCTTTAGGGCGTCATTGGTCATTGCCTCCACATTGGAGAGAACCTGCCTGTATCTGCTATACCTATCCAAAGTGTCGTCGACCTCCAGATTTAGGCTTGCGGCAATCTGCTTAAGCGCAGATGCATACTGCTCCTTCTGGTTCTTTATGGAGTTTATGTTTGGCATCCAGAGATCTTCAGTATAAGGCGGTGCATCGAGCTTCTCGAACTCGATGCATGCCTCATAGAATCGCTCCTTTGCTGCACGCAGATCCCTTACCGTGCCAGATACACGCCCTTCAAGTGGCGCCATCTTCTTCTCAAAGAGAGAATCAAGCAGTGACGGCAGTGAATCTGGGGGGGAGCTGCTCGGTCTTTTCCTTTTTTCCAAAGAACATCGTATTACCGGATTTATACCTCTTTTATGGAGAATCCTCCTGGAGGCAGATGCTGCATTATATAATCTATATCCTCGAACTTGAGCTTGCCGGATATCATCTTTGCCGCATCAGACTTCTTGACATTGCCGGGCTTTAGGAGCAGGAATCTCTTTACCCCAAGAGCCATGCACGTGGATATCGGGACAATCATCAGCAACTGGTTATCCTCCTTGCTCAGGTATGCGCCAAGTTCAAGCGCAACGCCCTTGAACCACTCCCGCTCCCCTTCAAGAAGGAAGCTTCCGGTTCCAAGCGATCCCTTCTCCTTGGACTTTGAGACCTGATCCCTCTTTAGCGAATAGACGTTGACTGAAGATATTCCGCTCTCCCATGCCTTTGAGAAGCATGCTGCGAACTGCGCCGCCTCCTCGCGAACCTCCCTAGACGAATTGATCCCGTCCTTTAGGACTACGAGTGATGCACCAAAAACATCGGCGTGGAAGAAGAGGTCGTTGGTCTCGAAGTATCTGGAGTTTATCAGCTCGTTTTGAAGCGCGCTCCTGCCGCCTATGGTGAGCATTGAGTTGCTCGTGTTGAACCAGTTGAACTTCTCGTACCACTTCTTCTCTACCAACTTCTTTATCTTGACCTGCTTTATCGGCTTTGAGGCTATGGCGCTTCTCTTGCGCTCCAAATCCGCTATGGCTATGGCCGCTCCCTCTGCCTTCTTCTTTAGCTTCTTTGACATCCTGAAGAACTGGTCGGCATTGTCCTGGGCAGACCTAGTATAGTCTATCTTTATTTTCATTAGAACACTTAAGGCTTTAGCTGATGATTATGAAGTTAAGGAGTCACAAGTATAATATTGTTTATTATGAGGTAGATTATGAAGCCAAGCACTCCGAGCAGTATTATTCCTACAAGCACCACCTTGAGCGTCCTCTTGAAGGTCTCCATGTCTGGCTTGTAGCTCACGCTCATGACGTGCTTTGCGTCAGAATAGAAGCCCTTTATGCTACCGATAGGATCAAACTTCATTTCATTCCTCGAATATCTTGTCCAGGTCGACATCCTGGTTCTCGTCTGCCTTGGCCTTTATGCCTTCATCCGTGTAATCCGGGAACTCGACTCCGCTAAGAACCACCATGACCTTGAGGCTGCTCTTTTGCATCTTTGGCTCTATCCTTGCGCCCCACTTTAAAAGCGCATCTGGGCTTATCCTGCTTGAGACGTTCTGGAATATGCTCTCTGCTTCCCTAAGCGTCAGGTCCTCGCCTCCGACTATGTTTACCAGCGCTTTCTTTGCGGTTGATATGTTCACATCGAGCAGAGGACTCCTCAGGGTGTTCTCTATCGCTATCGTTGCGCGGTCGTTCGTCTGGGCAGAATTGGCCTCGCCCATGCCTATTACTGCATATCCCGAATCCTTAAGTACGCTCCTAAGGTCGGCAAAGTCCAAATTGACCATGCCAGGCTTTGTGACCATCTCTATTATCCCCTTTGCAGCGTTCGCAAGTATCTCATCGCTTATCTTAAATGCCATGTTTAAAGGAAGGTCAGGGGCAACTATGAGAAGCTTGTCGTTTGGGATTATTATCGTAGTGTCAGTAGCTCTCTTTAGCCGTGACAACCCTTCAAGGGCGTTCCTCATCCTTGGCCTTCCCTCGCTTGAGAATGGAAGAGTAACGACCCCGACCGTGAGGGCACCAAGCTCCTTTGACTCATGGGCTATTATTGGTGCTGAACCTGTTCCCGTTCCTCCCCCAAGGCCACATGTCACGAAAACGAGCTGGGCATCGCTTAGTATGTGCTTTATGTCCTCCTTGCTCTCTATTGCCGATTCCTCACCTACCTTCGGATCGCTTCCCGCACCAAGTCCCCGCGTTATCTTCTTTCCAAGGAGAACCTTCCTATTTGACTTGGTCCTTGCAAGATGTGGGGCGTCGGTGTTCATGGCTATCACTGATGCTCCTTCTATATTCAGCTCGGACATTCTTGTTGCCGTATTTGAACCACTCCCCCCGGCGCCTACAACATATATCTTGGGCTTGGCAGATTCAATAAATTTGAGAAGTTCTTCATCATCCTGTGATAATATTTCAGGCATAATTATATCGCCAAGTATATAGTATTAGAAAAGAAATAAAAAGAATACTATCGATTTGCAACCCAAAGAGATTAATTGTTTTGCGCAGATGATGAGATTATGGACCCTTTTGACCTTGTTGCAATTGACGTTGACGGAGTACTTAGGGATGCATCAAGGCTTTTTTATGAATGCCACAGGCGCGCCCTTAGGATAGTCGGACTGGAAGAGGAGTTCACAGGGAACTTTGAGGTCAAGGACATATGGCACTTCAAAGGTATGGGCAAATTCAACAACAAAAGGGACTCGATCAACACAATATACGCAATAGCAAAGGCGGGCAAACTGGGCAAGATACGCGCAATGATATACGAACCAGATGCCGAAGATAGGATATCTAGGCTCATTGAGTCCTGCCCGGAGCTTCCACAAAAGGACGAGCTTGACAAGATGGTGAACGAGTACGTGCGCACCGCAACTGCAAATGATGCACACAGCCTTGTCAGGATCTATCCTGGAGTTGACGACTCTATAGCGAAGATAAGAGATGCAGGTATGAAGACCGCCATAGTCTCCAATTCTGACATAACCACACTTGAAAGAGACCTTAAGGGTATGCTACCGAAGTTTGACTGCATAGTAAGCTCAAGGGACGTAAAACTGCTAAAACCTTCTGGAGAGGGACTTAAGATTGTAGCAAGGATGAGCAGCGTTGATCCAAAGAAGACAGTATACATCGGCGACACCGTAGTTGACGTAAGGGCGGCAAAGGATGCCGGATGCTGCTCGGCAGCAGTCCTATCAGGAATGGGGTTGGAGTCGCACCTTAGGAATGAGAAACCTGACTTTATCTTCAAGGACCTAAAGGAAGCCAGCAACATGATAGTGGATGGTAGGATCTAGATCAGATTGACAAGGAATCCCAGGAGGAATCCGATGAATATTCCAGCATATGTGAGCTTTTGCTTGGTGTGGTCGATGTCGCGCAGCTGGTGCTTTATCATCGGCAGTATGACATATAGTATCGCGCCCATGGCAAGGCCGTCAAAGAAGATATTGAATGAAACTGAACTGTAGTAGAATCCCACCACCCCGCCGATCACTGTGGGAAGTCCTCCCACCAGCAATAAAAGGGCCATTACGCCGAGTTTTTTGTCGTTGCTATTTAGGAACGGCGCCGCTATGGGGAAACCTTCAGTCGTATTCTGCAGCACAAACCCGACAAGCACTACAAGGGCGACTCCTGAGAACAGGCCTAGGCTTGCAGACAGAGATCCGAAGACCAGTCCTTCAGTAAGGTTCTGCATGCCCATGCCAATTGCGATCATCAGAGACATCCTCGCCGGTGAAAGTCCCTTCGTGGACCTGTTTTCAAAGACATAGAGCATGAAGAATCCGATAGCCAAAGCAATTGCAAATAATATGCTAAGAGTTGGATTTGCGCCGTATCCACCCAATGAGCCTCCGGCATACAGGCGCTGCGCAACGTCTGAAAATATATCACATATCAGGAAGAGCAGTATCCCTATCGCAATCGCATTTAGCATCCTTGTCGTCTTCTCGCTCGTTTTCTTGCGAAGGACTATTGGCAGGGAGATGAAGATTGAAAATCCCATTATTAGCGAGAAGAATACTGTCCCGTAGAAGTCTGACATGATCGATACCAATCTTATAACCCAGTTATATTTACTCTGCACTTAAAATAGCTTTCTGCATCGGCGAACATACAGGCATACTTGTTTGCAATTTGACATTCACTCACGCAAATAGCTGCAGCAGCTCAGCCTTCCTGTTGGCAAACTTGCTGTGCACAGGCTGCATTATTGAGGATATGGCGCTTGCAGTAGCATTCTTCAAATCAGATGGATGCAGCTTCTTGCTTGCGAAGTCGGACTCTATCTGCGAATATTCGGTATACGTGACATCGCCTCCGAACTTTGCAGGCCTCTCTACCTTGAGTTCAGATTTCCATGGCAGCACGACATACCTGCACAGGGCAAGCACCGGATTCTCGCTGACAACTCCCTCGGGACACCAGGCAGTCTTTATTATAGACTTTACCTCAGCCTCATCAGCAAGTATGGGTATTGAGGATCCGGGCTTTGACTTTGACATCTTCATTGCTGCGACTAATTCCTCCTTCTCGGCGCTTCCCGCGACCTTTGGCGGCTCGTTTAGGCTGGGAAGCAAATGGTGATGCAGTGGGATTATCTCGCCAAGCTTCATGTCCTTAAAAAGCTCGAGCGCAAGCATGTGGACCTTCCTCTGGTCCATCCCCGCATGAGGTATGTCTGCGCCGAGTATCTTGATGTCAGCCGCCTGCATTATCGGATAGATATACTGCGACACGTGAAGAGTATCGGTCTCGTTCCTTCCCATTATTATTAGCGTGCGTGTTGCCCTTGACATCGTGGTGCGCCTTGACATCTGCATGACGAGCTTCCAGAAATCATCATTATTGTGATATACGTCAGATCCAAGCAGCACCTTGGTGTCTGGACATACCTCGTTGAATAGCTTCTTGTAGAAGTCTGCTGCCTTGATTATCCTCTCCCAATCTCCTCCCAGCTTGTTGTTGGCCATGGTGTGCCAGTCAGAGAGCCACACCTGAGTCTGCACCCCGGCCTTGGCAAGGTCGTTTATCTTCTTTCCAGCAACTAGCATGTGACCTATGTGCGGCATGCCACTTATCTCAAGACCCAAATAGTGCTTTGGTCTGGACTTTGTCTCCAGTAGGCTCCTGAGCCGCTCCTCTGTTATTATCTCCTCGGTGGGCTGCGACTTTATCAGGTCGATCTTCGTCTCTATGTCCATGTGAGCACTATTTAAGTATTGCAGCGCGTATTTTTTAATACTAGGGGAACCGAGATGGAAATGCGCACTTTTGACCACAAGGGCATAAAGCTCACATATTACTATTCGGCCGGGAAGGAGGGCACCGCCGTGCTCATGCACGGATACAGCTTCAACTCCAAGGTATGGGATGATGTAGGGCTTGTCAAGGCACTTAACGGCCTTGGGCTCAATGTCATGGGAATAGACGTGCCGGGCTTTCCGCAGAGCATAAACAAGCTGGCCATCAACGAATCGGAGATGGTCTCGCTGCTTGAAGCAATGACGGGCGCGCTCACTGGAAGGGTTTTCATGTTTGGCTCAAGCGCCAGCTGCCGTTTTGCGCTCAGATTCGCGGAGGAAACAGGGGATAGGCTCTCGGGACTAATAGTGGTGGCGCCAGTTAGCGTAAAGGGCATCGTACTGGAGAAGATAAAGACCAGGGTGCTCGCCATCTGGGGCAGCGAGGACGACGTCTCTCCGCCTTACAAGAACGAGGATGCAATAAAGTCGATAAAAGGATCGGAGGTTATAATAATAAACGGAGCAAGGCATGCTTGCTACCTAAGCAAACCCGAGGAGTTTATAAAGATAATTTCAGAATTCATAAGCAAGAAATAGTGGTGTTGATCATATGAAGGCAGTAATACTTGCAGGAGGATACGGGAAGAGGCTAAGGCCGCTCACCGACACGATACCAAAGCCTCTCGTAGAGGTCGCGGGAAGGCCGATAGTGGACTGGCAGGTCAGGTGGCTAAAGTCCCACGGAGTGACATCGTTTGTCATGCTCGTAGGATACCTAAAGGAGAAGGTCATAGATTATTTTGACTCGAGGAAGGAAGACCTTGATATAGAGATATCGTATTCTGAGGAGAAGACTCCCCTTGGAACTGGCGGCGCGCTTAGGAACGCAATGCACCTGCTCAAGGATGACGAAAAGTTCCTTATGCTCAACGGAGACAACATAACCAACATAGAGGTCAGCAGGATGAAGCTTGACGGAAACCTAGCATCTATAGCGCTTGTGCCGCTTAGGAGCACATACGGAATAACCAGGCTTGAAGGAGATAAGATAGTGAAATTTGATGAAAAACCCATACTGCCGGAATACTGGATGAACTCTGGAGTCTACCTTATGTCCCATGAGATATTCGACCATCTGCCGGATGCTGGAAACCTTGAGGGAACCACGTTCGTTGAGCTTTCGAAGTCGGGAAAGCTGATGGGCCAAAAGTTCCCCAATGCCTATTTCAAGGGAGTCGACTCTATAAAGGACATGGAGGAGGCGAGCGCTGACCTTAAGAGCAAGAAAGTATTCGGAGAGCAGACCTGAAGAAAAGGTGGCTTTTAGCCGTGTATCAGAACCTTTGCGGCGGAATATAGGTTCTTGAATACGACATCGGTGCCCTCATTCTCAAGATGCGCCCTTATTCCCATCCCGCACAGGAGCGATGCGGATTCGCATCCGGCATCCTTTGCCGCCCTTACGTCAACTACGGTGTCGCCGATGTACACTGTGTCTCTTATGCTCTCTCCGACCGCTTCCGCCGCTCTTTTTATCCCATAGCCCGACGGCTTTGGATTCTTTATCGTCTCGTGAGTTATCATGATGTCGAGCCTGTCTATAAGTCCTTTTGGCACGTCCCTCTTTAGGGTGTGCCGGTAGGAGTTTGTCACTATGCCGACCTTCTTGCCGCTCTTTCTAAGCATCTCTATTCCTGCAGATACACCTGGATATATGGCAGTCATGCTGTGCGCCTCCTTCGATATGAACACGGAATGATAGATGTTATTTATCCTCTTCATCTGCTTCTCGTCCTGCGGGCCTATCTGCTTCCGGACCAGCGAGTCTAGAACTTTTTCCGCAGCGATCCTGTCCAGCTGGCTGTCGTTCCTGTCGAGTGGGACGGTCACGAACATGCCTACCTTGACGCTAAACCTCCTTATGTCATCATAATGCTTTCCGTATACATCATCTAGCAAAGTCTTCCTGAATTCTATTATGTCCTCCTGGGTAAGCTTGCCCCTCTCAAGCGCCTTCACTATAACCTCCCTGGCGTTCTTAGAGTTTAGCATAAGTAGGTAGTCTTGGAACTTGCCCTCCTTGTCAACATAGAGGTCGGATGATATGAAGTCATGTATGCCAAGCTCGTTTGGGTTTGCATTGTCCTTTGAGTAGAATACGCTCTTGACTGCATGCTCAAGACCAAATGAGGCATAATAGCTTCTGGATAAAAGGGTGCCTTCCTGCACCATCCTTTCCAATGCGTCTGTGTAGTCATGCTCCATAGTCGTACCCCTCTTCAGGATGCCCTACGGATAATGCTAAGGCTAAGCAGGTCAAAAATAAGTGCATATCATATAGCAGCACAGGTCATATATAAAGTTATCTGGTATGCGACCTCAAAACCACCAAAACACCACAAGTATTATATAGCTAAAGAGGTCAAATATGCTATGTCGATTGAGCTAGTTTTATTGGACCTGGACGGTGTAATAAGGGACATCTCGGATCTGCTTTATGAGTGCCATAAGCGCAGCTTCGAGAGGTTCTACAGTCCATCTGATTTTGACAGGATATTCACAAAGAAGAACATCTGGAGGATGAAGGGCATAGGCAAGTACAACAAGCGGCCAGAGTCTATAAAGGCGGTAAAGGCCATACTCGATTCAAAGAAAGACATAAACCTAGACAAGATACTCCTAAGGCTCG
>JAJZKF010000095.1 GCA_021804305.1 Microcaldota archaeon
GTTAAATACCTGCAAGCGTATGGCTCCTCGAGCCTTCTGGGTTCAAATGCTCTATGCTGAATATCCCAGCCCTGGCGTTTGGTGTTCAAATGGCTGAAGAAAAAAATGCTCAAAGCAATGAAAAGCAGCACGGAAAGAAAGAGTCTTCCGCTAGGCTGACCTCGGTGATAAGAATCTCCGGGAAGGACGTAAACGGCAGCCTTAGCGTTGAGAGGGCCATAGATTCCGTCAAAGGGATAGGAAGGGACATGGCAAGGGCGATGAGCTACGCCCTGGAAAACAAGCTCGGCATAGACCCGAAGGAAGAAATAGGCTCGCTGAACGAGGAAAACATAGCCAAGCTTGAAGCACTCATAAAGGACCCGCAGAAGTACGGGATACCCAGATTCATGCTTAACAGGAACAAGGATTTCGAAACTGGCAGGGACTTGCACGTGGTAGGCAACGACCTCATATTCGCAAACAGGCAGGACGTCTCGAGGGACGTTACGCTCAGGACGTGGAGGGGCTCAAGGCATCAGTACGGGCAGAAAGTGCGCGGACAGCACACCAGGTCAACGGGCAGGACCGGAGCCACTATGGGAGTCACGAAGAAGCAGGCCGTGAAGCCGGGAGCGCCTGCGGCTAAAACTGACAAGAAATGATAAAGTGATTGCTTGGGAGCACCTAGAAGAAACAGGAAAAAATTTGACAAGCCAAAGGACATATGGAACTTGGCAAGGATAAACGCTGACAACGCATTGATAAAGGAATACGGCCTCAAGAACATGAGCGAGCTGTGGAAGGTCCAGAGCGAGCTAAGCAGGATACGAGGCAACGTAAGGCTTCTTCTTTCCGGAGCCACAGGAACCGGAAACGTCGAGCAGGCGTTGAAGAACAGGCTCATAAAGCTTGGAGTCATAGACAAGGACACGCCGGTGGAGAAGCTTCTCGAGCTCAGCGAAAGGAGCATACTCGACAGAAGGCTCGAATCCGTAGTCCACAAGAGAGGCATGGCAAGGAGCATGAAGCAGGCCAGGCAGCTCATAACACACGGATTCATTTCGATCAACGGGCGTAAGCTAACTGTGCCCGGATACCTGGTAAACGCAGAGGAGGAGCACAAGATAGGATATTACAAATCCATAGACATAGCTCCGGCCAAGCAGGAGGAAACCAAAGCTGAAGCGGAACCAAGCGTAGAGCAGGCAGAGAACTGAAAATGGTGAATATTTATGGCTAAAAAAGGCAAAGCAGCGGAGAAAAAACCTGCAGCTGAGAAGCAGAAAAAAGAAACGGTCTCGTACGAAGCAAAGGCAATGGAAGAGACAAAGGCAAAGCCGAAGCCCGAAAGGCTTGCGGTTGCGCACGTTTACTCCTCCAAGAACGATACGATAATAACGCTCACCGACATAAGCGGTGCCGAGACAATAGCTGTCGGAAGCGGAGGCATGATGGTAAACACCGATTCTCAGGAAGGTTCGCCCTATGCGGCCATGCAGGCAGCATACAAAGTCGCTGCTGCTGCCAAGGAAAAGGGCATAATGAACATAAACATAGAGATAAGGGCTCCCGGAGGCCACAACTCGAAAACGCCTGGGCACGGAGCTCAAGCGGTAGTAAGAGTGCTTGCAAGGAGCGGCCTACGCGTCAACAGGATTGAGGACGTTACCCCGATACCGACGGACACGACGAGGAGGCCAGGAGGAAAGCGTGGAAGGCGCGTATGAGCATTATGCTTATAGCCCTTGCCAGCCCAATACAGAATGATTTGAATGACAGAACCTATTTCAACGTCCGAAGTGGTATTTCCCGGGGACAGGCTCTCAACGGAAGAGGAGTTCCTGCCCGCAAGGAACGTATATGTTGAAAACGGGATCGTATACTCTGCCGTTTTCGGCAAAGCAGCCACCGAAGAGGGCAAGATGCTGGTAAACAGCGCCACCAGGGACATAAGAAAAATGAAGCGTGGCATGTTCGTCCTGGGCAGGGTTGTAGGAGTCCTCAAGAGCGTAATATTCGTAGAGATAGAGAACTTCTCCATAGGCAGCATGGAGTTCATCGCAGGCAAGGACGGAAAGGTAGTTCTTATGGCGCCGAGAAGGCCCCCCATTAGGGGAGGCATGCACGAAAGGCACGACAGCAGAAGGGACGAGCCCAAGCCTGCTGAAATGGGCGACGTGGTGCTTGCCAAGATAATAATGGAGGACAACGAAATATTCACGCTCAGCCTCAGGGACCCTGAAGCCGGAGTGGTATACGCCATCTGCGACGAATGCGGCGAGAAGCTGCAGCTCGACAAGCACGGAGAGGGATTGTACTGCAGCTCGTGCAAGAAAACGGTAAGGCCGAAGGTGAGCACGCTTTACGACAACTCAAAAGCGATAGAGGAACTGCTTATGCGCAACGGGCAAAGCAACGAGGAATGATGGTGTTAAAATGGATGGGATAAACGTCATAAAAAACGAAAGCAAAGAACTCATACTGGAATTTGAAGACAGTGACACGACCATACCTGACATGATAGCCGCAGAGCTTTCGGGAAATGACGACGTCGTATTCACAGGAGTGACTAAGGACCATCCAGAAACGGGAAAGCCCCAGCTCATAATAAAAACGGGAAAAAAGAAGGCAGCCGAAACCCTTGAGAAGGTCTTGGAATCGCTCGACGAGAAGATATCCGAAATAAAGAAGGGCATAAATGCCAAGCAGTGAATCGCGTAAGCGATAAATCTTTTTCTTTGCCTATCCCTAAGTATGAAAGAGGGAGCAAGGTTCCTTGCGGTTGCAAGCGGGCCCATTTACGAAAGAAAAAAGAAGACTACCTTGCTTGTTGGGATAGTCGGAAGAAAAGGCACCGTAGAAGGAGTCCTTTCCGACAGGGTTGGTATCGACGGGAATGATGCGACCCGTAAGATAATCAAGATGGCGCGCAGCTCCCGCTTCAGCAGCCAGATAAAGGCGATTGCAATCAATGGCATAGCC
>JAJZKF010000010.1 GCA_021804305.1 Microcaldota archaeon
CAGCCGCCGCCACATTCGCAACCTCCTCCAGCACCCTGATTTGCCATACAATCACATAAACTCTATATAGATAATAGGATCAAACCTATTAAAATCAGTACCATGCCCAACTTCTGGTTATTGGCAAGCCTCTCCTTTAGCAACAGTAGGGCCAGAATAATGGTTATTGCAGGGGCTGCCGCACTGACCGGCGCAACTATTGCAGTATAATTGTATGATACGCCGAGGCTATATGCGAGGAATCCAATGATGCTCAGCCCACCGACTCCCAGTACCAGCGGCAATTCCGACGTGGAAACCCCAAATCCTGATCTGGTCCTTGCTCCGTATATCAGGAAGATGGCAAGCGTCGGAGCGGTTACCAAAAATGCCGCAGTGAACCATCCGAAGATTCCAACTAGGACGCTAACAAGGAAGAAGTATGCTCCCCACGCAAAGACTGCAACTATGGCGTACTCCAGGCCGAGCACCCTCTTTTTCTGCCTGACCCCTAGTATATTCTTCAGCTCAAACGAGACGAGGATGGTACCTATGACTATGATGCATATGTAGAGCATCTGCAATCCTGTTATTCTCTCGCCTAGCAGGACAACCCCCAATATTGCACTAATAGCTCCCCATCCTGATGCCACTGTGGCCACTATGGAAACATTACCTACTCTAAGGCCCTTGTTAAACGAGATAAGGCCTGTAAAAGATAGCACCGCCGTAACTGCGATGAGTGCAAGGGTTCCGATGCCTATGGCTGTATAGTTGAATAAAAATAGGGCCATAGCGAGTAGAACGCCGAAACTGACTATATTGACCCAGAGCGATGTCTTAAAAGCCCCAACTTTCCTGGAAGCCCTTGCCATTAGGAAGTCCTGCACCCCGAAGCACAACATCGATGCAAGGCCGAATGACAGTCCTATTAGGCCGTTCAAATTCTCATCTGTTTATCGAAGTTAAAGGCAGTAAATGCCGGATTCTCCATCAACAAACTATGTTGTTAAGGGTTAATAGCTTATAGCATAGGCAGTTAATAAGCGGAATTCCTTGGCCGAACTCAGAGAGAAAACACGAGTTCCAGATTCCGAAGATTAAGTTCAGATACTATAATTTACCTGTCCATCACCGTCGTGAGCAATGTAATGGTGGGCTATGTTTCCAGTCAACCGCTCATGAACTTCTTTATTGCCGAGTTGAACTCATCCAGCTGTCGACGTAGTGCCTGTGGCCCGCTCCCCTAGTATCTCGGTCTCGCCGTGCCTTATCACTATCAGTCTCATTATATCTGCCTATTAGGGTCTTTACTGTTTATTGCAGAGAGCACCTTTTCAAGGTCTACCACTACCGGCCATTTTGTAATACGCATATGCCGTTATGGTCTTGAGATCGGTTATCTTGCCCTGCTTTATCATCTGTTCAAACCTGCTCCTTCTGACCCATGATACGGATATCTTCTCTCTGGGATCGTGAATCTTCCTTCTCTTGACAAGACTGCTCGCAACAAAAAAGTTCAGGTAGTGGGGCATCCGCGGCTGTGCCTCCCTGGCTCTGAACATAAATCGTATCTGCCTTGGCCGGTATCCGGTCTCCTCGGCCAGTTCCCTCTTTGCAGCCTCAATTGGTGGCTCGCCCTTCGATATGTGCCCCGCAGGCAGCTCGCAGACATATCCGTGCATTGAGTGTCTGTAATGTTTCTCGATCAGTATACTATCATCCGAGATCGGCAGGATTACAACCCCATCAGGTTCAACGACTCTGACGAACTCCGCCTGTTTTCCCTCCACCAGTATGGGCTCCACCTCGACCGATATCCCGTATTTATCAAATATCTTTTTTGCCATAAAATCTTCCGGATTAATTATTCGTTATCCTCGATTATTCCGAATATCTTTCTATCGCCACCGTAATAATGGCTGTCGATTACACTGCCTTCACTGTCGACTTCTACCAATCTGAAATTATTTGCATCGGCAACCATATAATTACCATTGCTCAGAAGTATGGCATCCTGGAGCCAATTAAAGTCGCCATGCACTTCATTCATAACTCCCCCTTCCCGGTCAAACATGAGCACGCGGCCATTGTTCGTATCCGACACGACAAAACCGTCCCCGTATCTGTGGAGAGCATGCGGCTGCCTCAATCCCCTTAAAAGAACCTTGACAAGTCCGGTCTTTTTGTCGATTTCGATGACCTCACCCTGATGAAATAAAGTGGCGAGAACTTCACCCTCCTCATCATCGGCATGTATTGCAGAGTTTATGTGTGTGGTCTGCGAGAGGGTGGGATAGTCTATCCCCCTGTGATCTATGCCTCTCTCAATTGTCTTCCTATTTCCAAGCATGTCGATATTGTAGTTATTCTCTGTTGCCCACCACCCCCATACAAACGTCCCCCTTCCATCGAACTCCAGTACTGCGTCGACTCCGGAGCTTGTAACCATAAATCCTGCACTTGTAGCGGATATTGAGTGCAGGTCGTTGAAATAGATGTTATCCACAGTCATACCTGTATTGAATGATCTGTCGGTTACATAGACCCTATTGTCTCCACGCGAAACCACATAAGCATTATCCTTAGTGCAGTCGATTCCGGACGGCGATCTGAAGGTCTTTTTAAGAAGTTCCGCCTTTGTCTCCCAGTCTAATATCACAATTTCTCCCCCCTTATCAAGTATTTTTCCGGTAACCGAGTCTGTGCCGAAGATACTCTGACCCTCCAGCACCCCGTGTTCGTTCCAGTGTCGCTTGAGTATATCCAGGTTTTTGGTTACAAAATAGCTCACGATCATTCTAATGCCATCACCGTTTTTAGTCGCTCGGCTAAGGGTTCTGTGATTACTCTTTCACGAATGGACTCTCTCAGGAATCAATCCCTGACTAAGGCGTCTCCGATTGCATCGACGACCTCTCCAACGCTGACCCTCATCCTGTCCGCGTAGTGCCTGTCCATCTCGGGAACGCTCAGCAGCTTGCGCCTTATGCTGACCAGCTGGTCCTCCAGCTCCCTGACTCTATCCCGTGGTTGTATCCGCAATTGTCTCTCCATCATCCACCAATATCAATTCCTTATATACCTGCAGTGGCATACTGCCTTCTTTGAGTTCCCGCCCACGGTCTTTGCTATCTCGCGTACGACCTCCTTCTCTCCTTCCAATCCGTCTGCCTTTACAACGAAGCCATAGTCGCCCTCAGTGATGGCAACCTCCTTAACCTTCCTTATTGCCATTAGCCTTGCCGCCGCCTTGTGCACATTGCCGCTCCTGCCCGGCCTCACGAAGAAGTAGTGACAGCCATGGCTAACCTTTCGTATATTCTTCCTATTCATCTCTCCACCCTGTATAGAAATTCAGTCAGCGTAAACAATTCTCCAGGAATTCTCGCCGTCTGGTATCAGTCTGACGGGCCTCCTGTCGTCATCCGTAGGCACGTACTCCTTTATCCTGCATCCGAAAACCCTGTTCCATATTGTCATTCATCCCACCTGTATTTTCAGCAGAAGATCAGCGTGAACATCCTTCCTTTCCCATGTAGTCCGAGTGTCCAGTCTTACCCTTGTGCCTTGATACGTCGAGTCCGTATTCAAGGGCCCTTCCGCAGCTCTGGCACGTTGCATCGACCTTTTCGCCATGTTCAAGTCTCTCGCTGCACCACATTGGATCATCCGGCAAGCATAAGGGTTGACGGGCCGGGAGAAGGAACCGGTTCTGCTAGTTGGGGTTGTAATGGGGTTCAGCCTAGCCACAGAATTAGATACAGTATCAATCTGGTTTCCCGACTCCATGCATCCCAGCCCGTGACAATATTATGAACGGCCTTGTATATATTGTAACTGCAGCTTGCCTGGGAACCAGGATAGCCAAAATAGGAATGTATGCGATAATTATTACTCTTATGACTATAGTTTACCTACTACTAATACAGTTAAACGAAAGGAATATATATCAAATTACCTATAGTCATAATTAGAATACTATGGCAAATTTACCTAAGGAAATAGCGGAATGCTTAAAAAGACTCAGAAAAGAGCATGCCCATTATGTCGCCGTAAAGGTGATTAAAGGGAGGCATTATGCGTTTGAAGTTATGGGCAGGTGGAACAAGGAAAGGAAGAAGAACGCAACCATAACTAACTACCTTGGCAGGATAAGTCCCAATGGTACTTTTATGCCTGCGCACCACAGAAACTGCCCCCCTCTAAGTTCTGAAATTAGGCAGCAAACAAACCCGGAGCCCGAGCCAGGCAAGTATGACGGGATAGTCTTGAGAAATCTCAGCATGAACGGAAGAATGCCCATTGATATGCTTGCCAAAAGAATGGGCGTAAGTCTAACATCAGCAAGATACCATATTAGCAAGATAGAGGAAAGATATGGGCTAAGGTACTTTGCAGATGTCGATATAGAGAAGCTCGGCTACCTGGGGTACTTTATCTTCGTAAAGTTCAGGGACAGTATGCCGACAGCAGAGGAAATAAGGGGGATTGTCGATGATGAACCACACATACAGCTTGCCATAATGACGAGTGGCAGATACGACTTGGTACTTTATATTCTGGCAAAAAGCCACAGAGACGTGGTCTATTTTCTCTATGAATTGAGATCTAAATCGGCCCTGAATAAATACCAATCCTTGTGGTACACTACGCCACAGTATTCACGAAGTTATACCATCCCGCTGAGGGATCCCTTTTTCAGGCTACTAGAGGATAGGATATGGCACAGAACAAGGGAAAGACCGCGACCTGAAAGTAGCGACATCACGGAAAGAGAATATAATGTGATGCGTGAGCTGTGCATGAACGGCGCGATTGACTTTGCACGCATAGACGGGAAATATGGATATGGGAAGGGATCTTCCAGGTATGCCTACTCGAAACTCAGGCAGCGCGGAATAATCAGGCGCATGACAATAACCATCAGTCGACCTCCTATAAAGTATACGGCAATGTTGTTTGTAGACTTCGCAAACATGGTAAGCTTCGACAAGACGAGGCAAAATCTACTATTTGAGACCATAGCAGATGGAAAGTTGATGAATAAGTATGCTTTTGCGGTTGATATCGGAACTCCACAAGGGTACCTTATGGTCATGCCCGTATTTATTGAGGGAGAACTTGCTCTTACTGAAGGACATCTAATGAAAATGATAAAAGGGGTCAGGCTTAGAAGACTCATTGTTACAGAGAATGTGGTCGGGTCATTCTGCTATAGGAATTTCGATCCGGCTTACACGAACCAGTACAGACTGCTTGTCGAAGAGTACAAACTTATAAAACCCCAAATATCGACGAGCTATGAAGAAAGGCAGGTCTGAATATTGCTTTAACCAGGATGGCAGCTTCCTCCTCCTAATATGGCCTTCATAGGTATTCACCTTCACTATAAACATTCCTTTTTGAGTTTAAATACGTTTGCTACGAATGCGGCAATGCCGCTAAAGTTCATATTACCATGAATTCACCTCTGCCTTCTATAACTTTCTTTATCTCACTCTGAATCTCCTTTGTTTCAGCCACCCAGACCATCGCCACTCCCCATCTTTCCGACTTGCCGATATTCTCCCTTACCGAGTCCTCCCTCGCCGAGGTCTGGCACTCGTATCCCTTCACCCCTTCCCTGTCCCAGAGATACCTCTTCCTCTGATGCACCGGCCATGCGATCAGGTCCGGAGAGTGCTTGGCGCTGCTCGTAACCACCAGCATGTTGGACTCGTGCAGCTTGTTTATCGTCTTTATCAGGAGCCGCCTGTGCTCCTCGCTGCCGAGCTTGTCGGACCGGTACCGATCTTATGGCACGAGTGCTACACAAATAGTAGAACGCTGGGTACGAGCACGTCATCAAAAAAGCGATTCTCAGTCGACATTAATTAATGGGACTTGATATTGTTCTTGTCAGTTCCGAAATTTACAACAGAAGGACTCATCTGGGACAGCAGACATGGGCTATATCACAACTCCCTCCTTTAGTGCCTGGCTGACGATGTTTATCCCCTTGGACATCTCGTCAAATCTCCTCTTGCTGCACTGTATGAAATCCACCGGATAGTCTATGTGTTGTTTCTCGTGCCACTCTGCCATTAGCTTTCCAACCAGGCTTTTATCATACTCCTTAACAACCACGATCAGATCGATGTCACTATCCTCGTGTGCTGTCCCGGTTGCCCTGGAACCAAAGAACACCATATTGGTTATATTATACCTCTCCTTCACGGAGTCCTTAAAACTCTTAAGTAGTCTCAATATTTCAGGGTCGATTTTGCCCATTCTAGCACCTCTTTTGCTGCTGATATCGCAACCTCAACATCCTCTTCATTTACATTCATCTTGTCATCAAGCGCAGGGTACCTTGTGGCCACATAGTAGCGGTCTAATTTCTCTATACCTCTAAGTATGCTTGTAGGGGCCTTTACGCTCTCTGCCAGTTTGTGTAGGTCGTGTATCTTGTCAAATCTCTTAAGTTTGTACACCTGGACTGCCTTGAAAGACTTTTCCGCAACCTGCTGGCAATAGTATGAAGCGTCCAGGAACTTCTCGTTCTGATACAGCAACTCGGCCGTATTCAGGTTATCCTCGGCTATCTTGATCCATTCAGCTATGTCCTCTTTCATGAGTAAATAATTACGCATCTATTATAAATAATCACCATAAAAGATAGGTAGCAATCCAATCAAGTATTAAGACGACATAATGCCATATCTAAGACGACAAAAATGATCGCTGGGTACGAGAATCGAACTCGTGAAAGGCTTGCGCCTAAACAGGTTAGCAACCTGCCGCCCTACCACTAGGCGAACCCAGCATGGGATCGTGCAGCAGAAGCCGGCATTGCACCATGAACCGCGTACAAGGGTTCCACGCCTCTACTCAGCCCTGTATCTCCAAAGCATAGCCATTTGCACGTCGAAGTGCTCGTACACTTCAACTTTATACTTAGGGTTGCTCCTTCCGGCCTGGCCCGGTTCATATAAAGAACTACCACTGGAGGCAGAACCTCAACGCTTTGGCGTAGATCTTATATGCAGTCCATAACACTCTGTCAGCATTGGCCCGCCTGAGGGGATTTGCGGCGAGGGAAACCCCTAGCTTCCCGCCTATCTGCTGCGTTATATATAAGCAGTTGGGTTTTAATAATCTTTTACCGTTGGCCTCGGGCGCGACTGAGCAAGAAGCGGAGTGCCTCATTTACGCCATAAAATCGGATTACGTTCTCCGACTCCTTCACATGCATGTTATGGTGCTGGTGCACAAGCAGAAGTTGTCTCTTGCCTTTTACCATAAGCGGGTAGTCATCAACGTAGATGTCGTACTTGAGGGAGGCCTTCTCATCTGAGGTATCTGTCAAGTATAGCGGCACTCCCTCAAGCCCCTGCATCCTAAGCCACTTTCTGAGCGCGTCAGAAGTGATGCTGTTTCTGCCACGCGCGCTTACGAAAGCTACGTCATAATATTCCCTAACATTCTTCATGAGCTTTTTGTCTATGAGCAGCCTTATGCCTGTGTGCCTGTTCACCCAGAGATCCCTGTAGAATCTTATATAGGTAGGCCATAGCACACTGCCTTTATTTGACTTAGATTCTATGACTTCTTTAAAAGTGTGGCTTGACTTGAGATGACGGTTCACCTTCCTCATGACAATCCTGCTTATATCGGCTATTGTGTCATCTATGTCGAATGCGACCCTCAATCTCTTCCCACGTGCTTTCTTCATAAGAACCCCCTTATTGTGTCAGTAAGTTTTTCTGAGCGGGCATGACGGGATTTGAACCCGCAGCTTACGGCTCCGGAAGCCGCCGTGCTATCCAAGTTACACCACATGCCCAATGATATTCCCTCTATTGCATAGCAAAACAGATATAGCTTGGGCTAGCAGCCATTAAAATAAAAAAAGAAAAAAGAGAAGCAAACAAACAAAGTCTTCTCGTTATTCTGGAGTGTCAGTCTCTGATTCAGATCCTGATTCAGGTGAAGATTCAGCTGCAGGCTCCGATGGTGCAGGAGCGCCAGAGGCCTCTCCGATCATCTCGCCAAGAGCAAACCTTGCTCTTACATCTGTTATTCTTACCCTAACCGTCTGGCCCTGCTTTGCCTCCTTTACGAAGATTACAAAGCCGTCCTTCTTGGCTATTCCGTCTCCCTTTGCGGCTTGCGCCTCAATGGTTACGTCTACTTCGTCTCCAACCTTTACAGGCTTTGGAAGGAAGTAATTAGGCTTCATTCCGCCTCCGCCTCTCCTGTCTCCTCTGTCGCCGCGATCTCCGCGGTCTCTTCCGAAATCTCGCATTCAATTTTCCTCTGTAGAACTAGCGTTTTACGCTTTACTACTTGACCATATAATATGCTATTCTTATTTATAAATCTATGCCCTATTGCCCAGAGGGCTTCTAAGGTTACTGTGCCACAAGTGATAAAAAGTTGATATACCCAACCAGATCATGGATTCTGATTTTGATTCACGGGTCGGAAAGGGGAACGAGGAGTTCGACTGGGGCCTCTACCCAAAGGTCGAGAGCCTCCTTCTCGGAAAGGTCGATGACTTTCTTGCGCACAGCACGTTCGCAAAGTTGCTCTCGGAACGCATGATGAACCAGGCATCGACGAAGTTCTCCGACATGATAGACTACATGGTGGTCCCGGAGCAATCGGTAGATCTTGATGGGCTCAGCGGGCTGGGCTTCAGCGAGATCAAGTCAGACATATCCGAAGGCGGTGTCAGGGTCCTGAAGCATCCAAGCTCATACTTCTTTCCGCTCATCGTCTCTCCATCAAAGAAGTACGAGATCGGGATGCGCCCCGAGTTCATCGACCACTTCTTACAGGTCCTTGGCCTCGGCGTAGAGGTTGAGGGAGAGCCGTACGCGCCTCTAAGGAAGGCCATTGTAGATGTGGAAGGAGATTACAGCGTCGTCGCATTGGAGAGAAGAGGATACAACGGATTTGTCGTCAAGGAGTCTGGCGACAGGGAGAGATACCTCGAGGCGCTCAGCTCATTCTTCTCCAGGAAGAGGCATTTCGAGAGCGACGAGGAGGGCATGAAATCCGTCGAGAACCTGGTGGCCAAGTCAATGGGCAGACTCAGCGACGCCAGGGTCTCGGATGCATTCTTCATAGCAGAGAGGCTCTACTGGGAGAGGAGGAACAGGGCAGGCCAGGTGCAGAGGGCAAGGCAGGACACAGTCGGAATAGGCTGGGGAAACCAGGATCACCATACGTACAGGAGCTCGAGGGAGCACTTTGCCAACATGATATGGATATTCGAGAAGATGGGATACAGGTGCAGGGAGAAATACTATGCGGGAGAGGAGGCTGGCTGGGGAGCGCAGATACTGGAGCACCCGGTCTGCAACACTGTCGTCTTCACCGACGTGGATCTCCTTCCCGAGGAGACCGACGTGGACTTTCCCCACAAGGGGCTTTCACATGTAAGCAAGCTGAAGACCGTCGGGCTCTGGATAGGGCTTCACGGCGAGAGCATACTCCAGGCGGGCATGCACCACCTCGAGGCCAAGTTCGATTTCAATAAGCTCCGCGAAGAGCTCCCTAACTACGGCATAAAGGTCATGCAGCCTTTCTCGTACTTCCCGTTCCTGAAGCAGGCATTCACGGTGGGCGAGAGATGGCATGTGGAGAAGGACAGGCTGGACAGGCTCCTTGCGGACTCATCGATAACGAAGGGGCAGTACGAGACCTTCCTGAAGGATGGCGCGATAGGGAGCCACATGGAGAATCTCGAGCGCACAGAGGGGTTCAAGGGATTCAACAAGGCATCGGTGACCAAGATAATAATGGCAACAGATCCGAGGGCGCAGCAGGCAGGTGCATAGTGGTTTTGATGAACAGGATACTGGTAACCGAGCCCGAGTACTTCGACAGGGAGGCGATCTCCATTCTCTCAAAGTCGGGCCAGGTGATAGCAAGAAGGCTTGACAGGAGGGAGCTTGCAAGAATAATCCCTAAGATCGATGCGATAGTGGTAAGGGTAGAGACTCATCTGGACTCGGAGTTGCTGCGCAAGGCAAAGAAGCTAAAGGTGATAGGATCGGCAACCACCGGGCTAAACCACATAGACATGGGGCATGCAAAGAGGCTTGGCATAAGGGTCGTTAACCTGCACGGAACCCACACAGAGGCGACCGCGGAGTTCACAATCGCGCTTCTTCTTGCACTGACAAGAAAGATACCGTGGGCATACTCCTCGCTCGACAGGGGAGAATGGAAGCGGTACAGGTTCATAGGCACCGATCTTTACGGAAAGACGTTGGGTATATTGGGGCTGGGCCGGATCGGGAAGAGGGTGGCAAGGTATGCAAAGGCTTTCGGGATGGAGGTCATCGCCTACGACCCTTATGTATCGTCAAGATCGGTAAAGATGGTAAACAGTCTCGGTGCGCTTCTGGGGCGATCTGACGTCATCACAATACATACCATGCTCACCGAAGAGACAAGGGAGATGACAAGCGGAAAGGAATTTCGGCTCATGAAGAGAAGACCTTTCCTGATAAACACGGCAAGGGGTGACATAGTCGACCAGGATGCACTTCTGGCAGCGCTGAGGAGCGGAAGGATCAGAGGAGCCGCGGAGGACGTCTTCCCGAACGAGCCAATTGCGGACAAGAGGGACAGGCTTCTTGCATATGCCCGCAACAATCAGAACCTTATAGTGACTCCGCATCTTGGCGCCTCAACCCGTGAAGCGGTACACAGCGCAGGGATAGAGATAGCAAGAAAGGTCTCGGATGCGCTCAAGACCTGGCCTTCTCGTCCAGTGCCTTCCTGAACTCGTCCAGGTTCCTGAAGAGATAATCGGGCCCGATCTTCTTGAGCAGCATGTACGGGTCGACGCCGTTGCCCACGCTGCACATGTCTATCTTCGCGAATCTTGCGGTCAGTATGTCCGAGGCCATGTCGCCTACGTAGACGCTGCCGTCCTTCTTCTCGCCGAACTTCTGCACTATTACAAGAAGGCCGTGCGGGTTCGGCTTGTACTTGGTTATTGAGTCTGCGCTGAGTATGAAGTCCGCATACTTGATCACTCCGAGCATGCGCGTCTCCTTGATGAGCCTGTACTGCGTCGAGTCGCTGAATATAGCAACCTTCTTCCCCCTCGCCTTCAGGTCCATGAGCAGTTCTATCGCCCCAGGCTGAAGCCTCGGCCTCGTGAAGTGCGAGTAGATATCATAGACCCTGGCGTAGATCCGGTTCACCTCCTCCTTGACCTTGAGGTTCTTGACCTTGTCCGCCTTGTAGTCATCCGCGTGCTCCCTGATGTACTTGATATCGTATCTCCTCTTGAAGAGCCTGCTTAGCTTCACTAACGATGTCGATGTGCTGAGCGTTCCGTCCCAGTCAAAAATGAACAATTTATAGTCGGCAAGGCGCTTGGAGAGCATAGGGTTATTAATATTATCAAGCAATTAAAAAGGTATGTGATGAGACAGGTGATCGCTGAGCAATTGCGATGACGATCGGTAGGCGGTCTGAACTATATCCTGTTTTTTATTGTGTGGATTGGAATGAATGGCAGTGGTCAAACCGTTATGGAAAGGCTGCATAAGAACGGCATAACAGCCACTGACATAGCAACCCAGTTCTGGTGCGAGAGGCAGATGGAATTGAACTGCCTGCACAAACCTGCACCTACCAAGGCTATGGAGAAGGGCTCGAGGATGCACGAGGCATGGCAGCTCAAGGTGCGCGTGCCGATCGCCCTGGAGCCCCGCTCCTACCCTGATTTCCTGTACAAAACCGCATACGAGAACTACATGACACTATCCACCCTGAGGGAGAAGGGCGTGGGCAGGGAGATCATGGTCTACGGCTCGCTCAACGGCTACAGGATAAGCGGCAAGATAGACGAGCTCAGGATGAAGGACGGCAAGGTCTCCGTTGTCGAGGACAAGACGGTGAGGCAGGGCATGACCATAGACGAGCCGCACACGAGGCCGCACATCGTGCAGATAATGCTCTACAGGAAGCTTCTCGAGGACATAAGGGGCAGGAGCTACTCCTACGAGAACTTCGCCAACGTCTTCAGGCTCAAGGGAACGAAGCTCTCCGACGAGTTCATGAAGGACCTTGCCAGCCTCAAGCTCAAGGACGAGTACCTCGGACTCGAGGGAATCTGGATGAAGATGTTCAACGAGATCTACGCGATGCCTGAGCTCAGCAACGAGCTTGAGATAAGGTATGTCGACAGGTACAGGAACATCAACGTCAGCGAGGTAAAGGTGATGTACGATCCAGACTCGCTTAACAAGAACCTGTCATACGCGATGCAGTACTGGCGCGGCGAGAGGGAGTCCGCACCTGTAATAGAGTCGGAGAACTGGAAGTGCAAGCCGTGCAGGTTCTTCGGAAAGGAGTGCAAGGTCTGGTGGACCGGTGGTTGAATGCTTGAGATAAAGGGAGAACTTAGCAAGGATGCATTGAGGGCAGAGTTCTCGAAGCACGCTGACCAGTACTACAAGGTGGCTCTCTTCGACAAGGAGGGCTTCACAAGGAAGCAGTGCAGGATATGCAAGAAGAACTTCTGGAGCGTCAAGCAGAGAGATACATGCGAGGACTCATCCCACACCGAGTACAGCTTCTTCAAGAAGAATCCTGTTGACATAAGCTACGTCGACTTCTGGAAGAAGTTCTCAGACTTCTTCAAGAAGAACGGACACACCGAGATAAAGAAGTATCCGGTAGTCAGCAGATGGAGGAAGGACCTCTACTTCACGATCGCGAGCATACAGGACTTCCAGAGAATCGAGTCTGGCAAGATGGGGTTCGAGTACGCGGCCAATCCGCTCATAGTCCCGCAGATCTGCCTTAGGTTCGGCGACATAGAGAATGTCGGCGTGACCGGAAGGCACTTCACAGGGTTCATGATGGCCGGGCAGCACTCATTCGACTATCCAAAGGAGGGATACTGGAAGGACCGCTGCATAGATCTCAACTACGAGTTCATCACGAAGGTTCTCGGAGTAAAGAAGGAGGATCTAGTGTATTCGGAGGATGTCTGGGCCATGCCCGACTTCTCAGAGTTCGGACCATCTCTCGAGAGCTTTGCAAACGGATCTGAGCTTGTCAACAGCGTCTTCACGGAGTTCGAGTTTGTCAACGGCAAGATCAGGGAGCTCGAGGGAAAGGTCGTCGACGTGGGCTGGGGCTTCGACAGGCTGCTCTGGTTCTACACTGGTTACGACAACGCCTACGAGGCGGTATTCCACAACATACTCGAGAAGGTAAGAAAGAAGACGGGCAGCGATTTCGAGACCGACGCGTTCAAGAAGTTCGCGAAGGTCGCCGGGGAGCTCGACGTTGACGTGTTGAAGAACGCGAGAGAGAGGGAGAAGGAATTACTGAAGCACGTAGGAGTCACGCTTGAGGAGTACGAGAAGAAGGTAAAGCCTGTGCAGGGCCTCTATGCGGTCTTCGACCACACCAGGACTCTCATGTTCGCCATAGCCGACGGCGCGCTTCCGTCAAACATAGGTGCGAACTCTGCATCTATCCC
>JAJZKF010000096.1 GCA_021804305.1 Microcaldota archaeon
CTATGTCTCCGGCGGCGTCTACATGCTTACCAAGCCCGAGGAGCTCCTGCATGATGTACCAGAGCTTGACCAGATAGCGAACATAGAAATAAACGAGCTCATGAGCGTTGCAAGCGAGGACATGTCGTATCATGCATGGATCAAGATGGCTGAGGCGACCGCAAAGGCGCTCAACAACGGAGCAAAGGGCGTAGTCATAACGCACGGAACTGACACCATGCACTATACTTCCGCGGCGCTGAGCTTCATGTTAAAGGATCTCAATGCGCCAGTGGTGATGACCGGATCCCAAAGGAGCAGCGATCGGGGATCTAGCGATGCTTTCATGAACTTGATCTGCTCTGCGCAGATGGCAATGAAGAGCGATGTTGCTGAGGTCGGCATATGCATGCACGGCAGCAGCTCGGACAATACCAACATATTCATAAGGGGAACCAAGGCGAGGAAGATGCACACCTCAAGGCGTGACGCATTCAAGCCAATAAACAACCTTCCAATATGCAGCGTTGACCAGAAAGGCAAGATAACCTATCTGAGTGATTATCGAAAGGTGAGCGAAGGCCATAAGCAGAAAGTATCTGCGCAGATCGGATACGAGCCAAAGGTCGCGCTTGTCAAGGCCTATCCAAATTCAGATCCTGAAATAATAGAATACTACCTGTCCAAGGGCTACAAGGGCCTGATAATAGAGGGCACGGGTCTTGGCCATGTGCCTTCTCAGACCGAGAAGAAGGAGTACTCGTGGCTTTCTAATGTAAAGAAGGCCACAGACTCCGGAATGATAATAGGAGCAACCTCCCAGTGCCTCTATGGCAGGGTAAGCGGCACAGTCTATCGTAACCTTAGGCTCCTTGAGGACGCCGGAGCGATACACTGTGAGGACATGCTTCCTGAAGTTGCATATGTAAAGCTCGGTTTCTTACTTGGGAATTATGGGAAGGAGAAGGCAAGAGATATGCTAAACAAGGACATTGCCGGAGAGATAACGCACAGGACAGAGTTCGACTTCCCAACAGAGTGATTTTTTGCACGATAAGGACTACTACAAGAGCATAGGATTTAGATGCGGGCTTGAGATACATCAAAGACTATCGACAGAGCACAAGCTCTTTTGTGAGTGCAGCACCGATTCGTCTGGAGATAGGGTCATAGGGAGCGTAGAGAGGCGCCAGCGCGCGGTGGTGGGCGAGCTAGGGGCGATGGACCGATCGACTAGTTTTGAGAGCAGCAGGAACAGGAGTTTTGTTTACAACATATTCAAGAGGAGCTCATGCCTTGTTGATGTGGATGAGGAGCCGCCACACCATGTCAACATGCGCGCAGTTGAGGCTGCACTTAGATTCGCTTCAGCATTCAATGCAAGGATACCTGATGAGATAGAGCCGATGAGGAAGGAAGTGGTCGACGGAAGCGATCCAAGCGCATTCCAAAGGAGCATGATGGTCGCATACGACGGGACACTTGAGATTGGCAAGAGAGGAATACCAATTACCTCCATATTCCTAGAGGAGGAATCAAGCGGCATAGTCTCGACCAAGGACGACACTGTGGCATACAACATAGACAGGATAGGCATACCATTAATAGAGATAGATACCGATCCGAGCATATCGAGTCCGCAGGAAGCCAAGGAAGCCGCGCTAAAGATAGGCCTATTGCTAAGGCTTACTGGAAAAAAAGAAGGCGACACTGCAGTGTCTGAAGTGCAGAGAGGAATAGGCACCATAAGGCAGGATGTCAACGTCTCAATAGCCGGAGGCACTAGGGTCGAGATAAAAGGCCTGCAGGAGATCGACTCAGTAGATCTGTTCATAGAGAATGAGATAGAGCGCCAGCTCCGCTTAATAGATATTAAGAAACGCCTTATCGAGAGGCATGCGCAAGTCGACGGAAAATCTATTGACCTTACGGAAATACTCAAGCATCATGACGGCAAGATAGTAAGAGACGCTTTGTCAAAAGGCGGAGTTGTCCTAGGAGCAAGATTAAAGGGCTTTTCCGGATTCCTTGGGATGGAGATTAATCCTGACAGGAGGCTGGGCAGTGAGGTTAGCGACTACGCAAAGATGGCCGGAGTAAGGGGGATAATACACAGCGACGAAGACCTTGGAAAGTACGAGCTAAGCGAGGATACAGTGATGCAGATACGGCAAGCCCTTGGCGCCAATTCAGATGACGCATTTATACTTATAGCAGCAGACAGGCAGTCATGCTCCAAGGCGATGGCGCATGCCATTGACAGGGCGAGGATGGCCATGGCAGAGGTGCCACCTGAGACTCGCGCAGTGGCAGATGCGAAGAAGGGAAACACGCGTTTTATGAGGCCGCTTCCAGGTGGATCAAGGATGTATCCCGAAACAGATTCCGAGCCCATAGAGATTACTTCGCAATTCTATGAAGCTGTAAAGAAAGGCACAGTTTACATGCAGGAGAGGATAAGGAAATTGGAAAAAGAGTTAAACAATCCACAGATAGCGGAGCAGATGGCGTCATCCACTAAGCTCATGCTTTACGAATACATAACTGGGCGCGTAAAGGGAGTCAATCTTGTGGTAGCTGCGACTCTGCTCGAAAAGGTAAGGGAGCTCGAGCGCTCTGGAATAAGCGCCGAACTCGACAGAGATACATTTGTAAATATCTTCAAGAGATATTCGGAAGGCGAGATAACAAAGGCCGCCATAGGCGAGATAATAAAATACTCGCCAAAGTCCGCCTCGGATGTCGAAAGGATAGTAAAGTCCAATGAACTCGAAAGGATCTCCGGCGCAAAGCTAAAGGATATGGTTGCGCGCGCAAGGAAGAACGGCGCAGATGCGATGCGCGAGATAATGTCAAAGCACAGGCTTAATGTAGACGGAGAGGAGCTCAGGGGACTTATAGGCGATAAGAAATGAAGCCCACGCAGCGGCTTGAGTTTTGCTGCTCTGTATCCGGTCTCCTCCTC
>JAJZKF010000097.1 GCA_021804305.1 Microcaldota archaeon
CCTTTTCTCTTCCTTATATCGCAGTGTAAGGGGGCAGATAGCGCGCACAGCGGAGAGCGCCATAGTCCACGGTGAGATATTATCGCAAGAAACGGCCGTCTATTCCGAGGCATTGGCTTCCGAGATGCGTTTGCGCCAAGAGATCGACGAAGGCCGGAAGGCAGGAGGCGGAGAACTCAGGGGGCATATCTCCACTAGGGAAGATGCCGAACTGGTATTGGCGAATCTCGCTCTCAACAGGCACCTCGAATCCAAACTCAGGCTCGCGATGACCGGCACATCATACCCGACAGGGGTCAGATGGGCTCTAGCAGGACATGAAGACGAAGCGGTGCAGTTGGCGCTTCTCTCAGATCCTGAATTCAGTGTACGATTGAGGCTTGCTGCAGAAACAAGATGCTTAGGCACACAGCGCCGCATAGCTCTAGGCGATGACCATACTCTTGCGATGGTACTGGCCGGAAGCAGGCATCTGCACCCGTCTCTGTTCGCCCTCATGCTCGCGCATCCAAATCTACATGTAAGCAGAACTGCGCATGGCAACGTAGCCGCAATGACTTCTAATGGTTCAGCCATAACTGGTGGTGAAATGGTCCATGGCCTGCCAACGGACCGGCGCAGGTAAGCCGCCCCGATGTGCGGGCTACCATGCAATGCCGTAGCAGGTTATCCGTCAAAAGGTATATAAACACAAAGCCCGTATACATATGCGCTGTAAGCTACTTATCAATCCTGTCAGTGTTGCATGCTTAACCGATGAGATGAGGTAATAAAATGGCAAAGTCATATGTGAAATTCGAAGTCGCAAAGGAAGTAGTGGAGAAGACCCTTGACGCAGTAAGACTCGCAAAGCAGACTGGCGCAGTAAGGAAAGGTGTCAACGAGGTAACAAAGAGCGTAGAGCGCGGCCTGGCCTCGCTTGTCGTCCTTGCAGAAGACATAGAACCAGAAGAGGTGGTAATGCACATACCTGCCCTCTGCGAGCAGAAGAAGATAACATACGTTTATGTTCCTACAAAGCTGGAGCTTGGCAAGGCTATAGGGATGAACGTTCCCTGCTCTTCAGTGGCCATAGAGAAGGCGGGAAGTGGAGAAGCGTCCATGAAGGAAGTGATCTCTCGTGTCTCTGGAAAGGCACCTGAAGAGAAGGCCGAGCAGAAGGCAAAGCCTGCTGAGGCTTCAAAGCAGCAAAAGCAGAAGAAGCAGGAAAAGCAGTCTGATAAAGAAGGTGCGTAAATGGCGCAGGCTACAGAAAAGGGCAAGGAAGGCGAACAGTCCGCTGCCGGTGGGAAGCTTTTCGATGGCTGGCTTGCCGAGATAGTCGATATAGCTCCGGGACGTACTGGCATATATGGGGAGATAAAGCAAGGCATGTGCAAAGTGCTCGAGGGAAAGGACAAAGGGCGCGTGATAAGGAGGAACATAGCCGGCCGCATGAAGAAAGGCGATATAATAAGACTTCCTGATACAAGCAGGGAGGACAAGAAGATAGTTGCAAGGTAAGGCAATGAAATGCTCATACTGTTCCACAGAGATAGAAAAAGGTACGGGTTTTGCCTACGTAAGGAAGGGGGGCACGATACGTTACTACTGCTCGCAGCGCTGCTACAAGTTCAATGTGCTGCACAACCGCAAGATAAACCCGAAAGAAGTGAAGAAGGGAAACAACTGAGAGCAACCAATCTGTTCTGTCTGAATCCTCATTTGTACTGGGCAGGGGTAGTTTTGCGTTGTCAATACGATGCAGGCTATACTCACCTGCCTATGGCCAACAACTACTGTCAGCCATTGGTGCCAACTATCTTTGAATATTCGATAAGGACGTATCCTGCAACCGCGCTATCCCCTTTTATGCCAAGCACTTCGATGATATTCATTATCCCATCAACGGATGGTTTCTCTCCTACAGACGCAAGGAACGAAAGTGCACTGACGTACACGTTGGGTCCCACTCCGAACCTCTCAATCGAGAGAATGTATTCTATCATTCTGTTATCGAGCTTCAAGCCAACAGATTCTAACAGCTTGGAAATGCCTTCCACGTTAAGTCTGTTCTCCATGTCCACGTTCTTTCCAACGAAAGTAAGAACACCCAGCGCCGAGAAATGAGGTACAAGCCCTTCCCTAACGTAAGCGTCTATCTTCCGGTCTTCGAAAACCCTCGATAGCTCTGTCATCATCAGCCCGCCCAGGAACGATGCCGATTCTGTGATTCCCTCACTCAGCCGCTTCTGCATCTCGGCGTCTCTGGCTTTAAGCCTTCCAGAATCTATGTCTATGACACGGTGTGCAATATCTGGGTCCGGCTCTATGCCTAGCGCCCCAACCACGTTCATGAGGTTCTCCACGCTATCACTCCTGCCTGTCTGCTTACCTACCACCCTGAGGAAATAGAGCGCAGGCGCGTATGCCATCTCTTTCCTGAAACGCAGCGCACCTGCAAAATCGAGAAGCCTCTCATCAGGACGGATTCCTACGCGCTCAATAACGGCGCGAATTCTCTCCTTCGCAATATCTTTTCCTGTGAAAGCAAGCAGCACCGCAGCAGATATATACGGGGAAGAAGCCGTTTTCACCTTCCCACTGAAAAGCGCTACGGCTATCTTGTCAGCCATGCCTGCGCTTTCCATGACCCGCTCTATATCCATCCCTATAATCTTGGCTATTAGCCCTGCCACTCTAACAATAGCATCAGCAAGTTCTTTCTGCCAGCCAAGAGTGACCTCTTCCAATGTATCAACCCATTCTCAAAAACCCGGCTTAATACTCCGGGCCGACTTCTGTAGAATCCGGATTGCCGTTGTATTGTCCTGAATTAAGGTTCTCACGACAAACGGATATCTCCTTGTTCATTTATATACATCTCTTTCATTTTGCCTCCTTTAAGTACAAATGCTTCGTAAGGCCTCAATAATTTACCATCCTTTA
>JAJZKF010000098.1 GCA_021804305.1 Microcaldota archaeon
GACTATTATGTAAACAGGCCCATGAGTGATATGAGAGGTATGAGCGCATTCCCTAAAATGGCAATGTGCTTGTCATTGAACCTAGAGCTCATCAAACCACCAAGGTATCCGAAGAATGAGCCTATGCCGAATGCCGCAGCTGTGGCCAACCCGAAGGTTGATGCCGACGCACCTAGTACTGTAACCAGGAAAATCGGGAACAGAGCAATGGCACTTTGATAGCCCATATCTGCAAAGAAGGCGGAGAATGAGACCAAAAGCACATTTTTTGTCATCCAATACGGCCGCAAACTACCACGATTTTTTATTGAGTCTGCATTGCCGGTCATATTATCTTGATATGGTTGAATTGCATCCTGCCGGAGTTGAGAGCTGCCCGCTTATTATCAGCCTGAGATATCCCACAATTGGCAGGTCTGCCACCACATATCCAAGCACTGCTCCGGATTTGACAGGATAGTTTAGGAATTGGATATCCAGCCCGCCGTTGTTGTCTCCCTTTGTAAGCAGGTAATAATTGCTTCCTGCCCTTATTGCGGCAAAAACCCTGTGCACTATGTCTCCGCTGAAAGAGTCGTTGGTAGTTGTCTGATACACCACTATTGGATTACTATAATTCTCATTTATTGTTGTATTCCCTATGGTTATCCTGTTCGTTTGGGGTATATACTGGGTGATTCCTGCGACATCCACGCTCTCGATCGAATAATTGTATCTTATTAGGTTGTTGCCCTGCGACTGGACTGCGCATTTGCTTATATCCTGCGGCTGGCCTGACACGGTGTATGTATCTATGCATTTTGTGTTGTATAGCTGCACTCTTGGATCAGGGATATTGACAATCTCGCCTATCTTCGAGGTATTGGAGGGGTTATACGCAAAAAAAGCGAGGAACTCGCTATTCATGTTGGATATAGTATAGTTCATCTCCTGCGGTGAAACGTTCACTGTGGATATGTCGTGCGACTTAAGGAACGAGGTCATGTTTGGTATGCCGCGGAGTATCACCAAGTCTCCCCTGTGCAGGGTCGGAAGCATGCTGCAGCTTGCAACTACGTTTACCGGTGAGCTGGTTCCAAGTAGTATTATGAGTATTATCCATATGACAACTACAGCCACTATCGCAGTCATTATGTCATACATGCTCCTTCGCATCCCCTCTTCCTTCACGCTGAACTTGAACTCCGATGCAAGAGTAATTATAAGTACTACGAATGCAACTGCGCCTATCAGCACGATGCTAGTCACGGCATAGCCTACAACAGACAATACTAGAAGGAGATACAGGGCCAGCATAACCTTCTTATTCTGCTTTGCGAGTTTAGACGTAGCTTTTGGATTATTATGTTTCAATATATCACTGCTGCTTGCTCATCGCTGCACTGCTTATCTCCAAGCCTATTGCTCTTGACTCCTTTGCCTCGTCCATGGTTATGCCTATCGCAGCGTCCGCGTTGACTATGAGGGAGTTGTTGTGGCTTATCACTATGAACTGCGCAGTTTCGCTCATCTGCTTTATGAGCTTTGAGAGTAATTTGGCATTTTCAGAGTCAAGCGCTGCATCTACCTCGTCGAATAGGTAAAGGGATGATTTCTTGCATAGGTGAATCGAGAATAGCATCATGAGCGCTATCATTGATTTCTGCCCGCCGGAAAGCGACTTGAGGGGTATGTCAGATTTTCCGTCGTTCATATGGATGAATATCCCGCTGTTGAGGGGGTCGGACTCATCCTCAAGCATTATTGCAACCTTTCCCGGAAATACATATTCGTATAACTTGGCGAAGTTCTTGTTGACCTGGTTGAGCATGTCCATGAATGTCTGCAGCTTCTTTGAGTCGATCTCTTCCATCATCCTTAGCACTGCCTCTTTCTCCGCCTGGAGCGTGCTTACCCTTGACTGCGCCTCCTCGGCAAATTTCTTCTTCTCTTCGTAGACCTCGGGCGCCTTCAGGTTGATATTCCCCAGGTCATTTATCTTCAGCGCGATGATGTTTGCCTCTGCGTCCATCTCCTCGGGGCTTCCGTTCACAAGATCGAGGCCGGGCTGGGAGGTTGAAAGCTCTGCCGTTATATCATTAAGCCTGGTGCCTGTCTGGCTCATCTTTATCCTGAGATCGTTTATCTGTCTGTCAAAGTTTGCTGCATCTGAATCAAGCTTCCCTATCTCCATGCTAAGCCTCCCTACCTCTTCGTCTATGGCTGTCAGCCTGTCGTATAACTGCCTGCTTGATTCATTCTTGTTCTTCATCTCCTTCTCGATGTCCCCTCTTGACTTTAGAAGGACTTCCTTTCTCAGTTCCTTTTCCTGGAGCTGAGATTTGAGCTCCTTCATCTGCCTGTGCCTCTGATCAATATCAGACGAAAGCTCTGATGCCTTCTTTCCGAGCATCTGCGCTTCTGTGTCAAGGGAGGCTTTACTTATCTTGTTCTCCTCGGATTCGTGCCTGAGCCTGTCGGCTTTTTCCCTCTCCTGCTTGTACTTGCCAGCCTTCGAGAAGCTTCTTGAGACTGCAGACACCTTGCTATATATCGAGGCCTGCACCTGCTTGCTCCTGTTCAGGGCAGTCACCACGTCCAGCTTCTCTTTGTCCTTGTTTAATATCTCCGTGCCTATCTTTGCCTCCTCCTCCGATTTCTTCTTTATCTGCGATGCGATATCTGACTGCTGCCTTATGGCAGACGTGAACTCCTCAACCGCTTTCTTCAGCTCCGAGGAAAGGTTTTCAACCTGCATGTCGAGCAGGGCCTTCTCCTTCTCGGCGTCGTGCAGGCTGACCTCTGCGATGTCGCTCTCTTTTCTTGCCTTCTCCTTCTCGGTCTCAAGCAACCTGATCTTGTTTTCTATTGATGCGAGAGATACCCTCCTTGACGATCCGCCTGAGACTGTGCCTGACTGCTCGATC
>JAJZKF010000099.1 GCA_021804305.1 Microcaldota archaeon
CTCCGTGGCTGAGGGCAACCCTATATTGGCATTGTGCATAAGGATCCTCCTTGCCAGCCTTAAACCCTCATCCGTATGCTGCATTCCGTCCAGGTAAGGCTCGTTTATAAGTCCCTTCCACCCAACACTGGTCCTGGGCTTCTCGAAATAAACACGCTGAACAAAAAAGAATATGTCATCTAGTTCCCTGCTCAGTGTTTTGAGCCTGGCAGCAAAGTCCTTGTGTTCTTCTAAATCCCTGCTCGAGCAAGGTCCCACTATCATGAGCACCCTCCGATCCCTACCTGAAAGTATCCGCCTCACAGCACCCCTTCCATCCTCGACTGTCCTGCGAGCTCCTGCAGTGATTCTAAGCCCATCCTCCCTCTTCATCTCGAACGGGCTTATCAGGCCATTGTACTCTGCAATGTTGCTATCCACCAGCCTGCGCACCCTTGTCCTAGTTACCATAAGCTAAACCTACAAGATTGATAAATATGTTTATGGTTCACCACGTATATATACGTTATTGAATAAAAGTCAACAAATAAGCAATATTTATTAATATATTAGAATAATATTCAAATCATGAAAAACCTTAGGCCAGGCATAATAGAGCTGTTAAAGAAAGGCAGCTGCACCCCAAGGATATCGGATCTTGCGTCAAAACTGCACTCCAAGTCGACAACCGTGCACTATAATGTGAAACAGATGGAGCACGACGGTACAATAAAGTCCTACAAGGCCGTATTCGACTACAACAAGATCGGCGAAGGGTTCTGTACTTATGTGCTGATAAGCCTTGGCAAACAGGAATACAAGAGCCCCGAGGTAGTGGCCGGAGAGCTGGCAAAATATGGCAACATAGAGAGCGTAGACATCGTGACCGGGCAATGGGAGATAATAATCAAGGTAAGGACAAAGGACATAGCGGAATATTACGAATTCGCAAAAAAGGTCCTATCGCTGCATGGAATAGAAAAAACCCATACCCTGAATTCAATGCACCAGGTCAAGACGGAATTCATGACCATGGGATAGTCTACTGCGCCTTCTTTTTCTTCTTTCCACCGAAATTGCCCTTGGGCTTTGGTATCTTCAACCCCGGGAACATACTCATAAGTGTCTCAGGGCTCACTTCCAGGTCAAGCTTAAGGTTGCTAAGCATTACGCTGAATAGGTATGTCTTTGCCGCGTTTCCCAATTCCTTGTCGCCTTTGCATGAGGACTCGATTTCCTTCATAGCCTCAGCTTCGCCAAGAGCGTTTGTTATCTTCTCCAGGTTTGCGGCGCTTTTCCTCATGGTCCCCATGAAGTTTGTTGCATAGGCTTCCAGCACATCCGTATCAATTCCCAGTATCTGCGCAGCCTTCCTGTCCGTTGCCATGCGTATCGATGAAAGGTGCGCAGCGACCTCCTCCGGCTTAGTATCCTTGGTTATCGACATCTTCTTTACCGAGACCCAGTCTCCATACTTAGCCATGAAGACAATCCCGTCGGATTGCAGCCCGGAGCCCTGCTTCCACACGGCTTTTCCTGAAAACGGTTTGCTGCTGCTCCTTATGTAATGGTCAAGGCCCATCTTTTCCAGGGCGCTCCTCAGTATGTATGCCTTTGCGAAGGGCTTGAGCTCTTCCCTGGCACCAGAGGCTCTGTTGACAATCTCCTCAACCTCTGGCGAACCCAGAGCTTTGTATATCCCAACAAGTTCCTTGTAGCTGCCTTTTGGCAGCTTGCTAGTAATCTTCTCAGAATAAGCGTCTATAGCTTTTATATCGATTCCAAGGATCTGAAATGCCCTCTTGTCCACGTCTTCCCTTATGGAAATGAGGAACAAGGCTATGTCCTTCGGGTTTGTCGATGGTGTTACCACAAGGCTCCTTGAAACTACCCAGCCATTGTACCTGGCCATGAAGTCTAGGGAATCCCCGGTCTCCGCCATCGCAAGACCCGGTTATGCCGTTGCAGTTGCTTCAACGTAATAGCCGGAGGCCTTCTCGCGCACCACGCGCTTGACCATTCCCTTGTTTCCAAGAGCGACGAGCGCATTGGTTACCATGCTCTTCGGCCTGTTGCATTTCTTGGCTATGTCGTCGGCAGTTTTCTTCTTGTCCTCCTTAGTGGCTCCAAGCTCCTGCATTGCCTGGACGACCAGCTTCTCTATAGGTGATAACTCTTCCATTCGATTCACTCAATTCAAACTTTAAGATCACTTCTTGACGCGCTTCTCCTTCCTCTTCGGCCTGAGGTACTTGTAGCCGCACTTCCTGCACTTCTGCGCCGACATTATGTTCCTTGACTTGCATCTTCTGCAGATCATTACGTTCGCCAGATTTTCATCGGCCAATGAGAATTTTCCCATGAATAAGCACCATACTTTTTCAGAATAACCGTTAAGAATTGCCTATCTCTATTGGCTGGCAATATTTATAAGAATTTGCTTATGCGGCATAAGGCTCCTTACTGCCCGAGAGCCAGCCTTTCCAGCTCGGCCACTGCGTCGCCTATGTCATAATGGATATGGCCTCCGGAAAGCTCTATAGCAGTTTCCACCTGCAGGTTTGCCTTGCATGCCCCGGCATCTGCTGTAGCCCTGAAGTCGCCCCTATACCCAACCACCTTCTTTCCGCTCGCATACCCGTAACCTATCTCAATAGACGTGCCACTATCCACATCTGTGCCATCAAGTATCGCGAAGATGAATCCAGAGCCATCAATCTTGGCGAAATTGTCCGTGCCTATGCCTATCGCTTCGTTGTGCGACATTGCTTCCATCGAATTGCGCAATTCTGCGTTAGTCTTGCCCATCACTTGATCGAATGGGTTTATGACCTCGAAACCTGCAGATGCAAGTTTAGGCACAACAACCTCGGCAAGCCAGAGCCTCCCAGCATCAGAGAAACCTGACGGGTTTGCGAT
>JAJZKF010000100.1 GCA_021804305.1 Microcaldota archaeon
GGTGCCAGGCTACGGACGGGGATACAAAACACAGGCTTAATAAGGAGAAATATTTCTACAGGGTGGAGGCCCTGCATTACAACCTATACAAGACCCTTGCAAAAGGCGAGAGGAACCACAGGCTGAAACGGCTCTTAGAGAAACTTGTCAAGGAAGAAGAAGGCCACATGAATGCATGGAAGGAAGCAGTGCTTGAGCACCAGCACGAAGAGCCCAGCCTCCCGGCAACAATGACACTGCAGATATCTTTCTTCCGCATGCTGCGCAGGGTGTTAGGGGTGGCATTTGTCACCGGCCTGCTTGAGAAGGACGAGGCCGGCGTGCTCCAGAGATACATAGAGTCGAAGAAAAGCATGATATTCTCACCAAAGGAGAAGGCATCGATAAACAAGATAATCGGGGACGAGAAGATACACGAGGAAGAACTGACTGCTGAGATGCGCATATACGAGGGCGAGACAAATTACATACGCTCCATAGTCTACGGGCTCAATGACGGACTGGTGGAACTGCTTGGCGTTGTGGTGGGGCTTGCAGTAATAGCAACCTCGCCGCTAGTTGTAGTGATAGGGGGCCTGGTAGTAGGCATATCCGGGACATTATCGATGGCGGGCGGAGCATACCTCTCGTCAAGGGCCGAGACTCTCGCCAGCGCAAATAAGAAGGCAGGCGCATCGGGGCAGAGCCCTGCAAGGGAAGCGCTCTACACCGGAATATACTACTTCATCGGGGCGCTGATATCCGTGCTTCCATTTGCGCTCGGATTCTCCGGCATTCCAGGAATAATCGGATCAATACTGCTTGTCATAATCGTGCTAGTAATAGCATCTGTAGTAATAGCTGTGATAAGCTACACCAGCATAAAGCGCAGGATAGGCGAAATGCTTCTCATTTCCCTCTCTGTCGCATTTGTCACCATAATCCTTGGATATATAATAAGGTCGGTATTCGGAATAACCATCTGAGACTATCCCACTCTATACCCCAGCTGGCTTCCTTTCCGCCTTGCGTCTTCCAGGGAGCGTGCGAGGACCAGCCTCTGCTCCAAGGCTTCCCTGACCTCTGCAAGGTTGGTGCCGTCATACCGTGTCACCTGCGGATGCGTATAACCTGCATTTTCTGCGTTTACCGGCATTACGCCCAGCCCATTCCTTCTCCACCTGAGCCATCTATCCATGTATTCGGGCCAGTCGTCAACGAGGGTCTTGCCATAGACGAGTCCCTTGTCTCTTGTTATTGTCACGTCAATGTCTTCTCCCAGGTTCTCGTCTATCCATAGCTTCTTTCCAGTCCATGCCGCGGCGTTCTTCCTGGGTCCCTGTGTAAGTATCATAATCCTGTATCCGAGCTCCTGCGCAACTTCAAGTATGTCCCATCCGAGTCTCAGCCTGGGCAGGTTCGCCCACCATTCAATGGAAGCGCGTATTGCGTCTGCTCTTTCTCTTGCATAATCTGGAAGGTTCCTGAAGCTTGTTATCTCCGGCTCACCCCGCCTGGCCAGCTTCTTCAGGTCCATTAAGAGCTTGCCATGATAGTCGCAAAGGGTGCCGTCCATGTCAAAAAGAGCAACATTCTCTGAAGAGACTTCCATACAATAATAAGGAACGCTTGTCTTATAAACATTACTTAGGCCGGCTCCGGATCAGCGGCAAGCTGCTTCTTGAGCAGTAATACGATTTCCCTTATTACCTTTGCCTTTTCTGCCTTATCTGCCAGCTTTATGCCTGATGCAAGCATGTGCCCTCCTCCCGCCTCGATCAGCTCTGCATAGCTCTCCTTTATGCTAGCTATCACTGCAGCTAGGTCCACCTTGCTGGAGAGCTCCCTTGATATCCGCATCGAGATGAACCTTCCAGAATGCACCACTACTATGCATGGCTCCCCCTTGATCTCGGCAACCTTGTCCAGCAGCCTCGACGAGAATCTCCCGGGCAGCGGGTACTTCGACTGCTCATCCCGCAGTCCCTCGAAGTCAAGCACGTATATGGCCGCAGATTCGCCCCGATAGCGCTTCATCGACTTGAGCGCAATGTCCATTACCTCGCTGAGCCTCATCTTGGCGAAGCCCACAAGCTCCGCCCTTCTCCCCTCATCTGCGACAAGTTTATCTATCTCATATGGGGTCACGTTAGGAGTTGCAGGCCCGAACGCCACTTTTGGGTCGCTAGTTATCAGGTCGAGCAGAAGCGAGAGATCCGCACCTTTAGAATTTGCCGAGGCATAAAGGCTGCAGTCTCCGGCAAGCGATGCATTCTCTATCTCTTTTGTGTCTATTCTGGAAAACGTCTTGGAGAAGACGCAGGTCAGGAACCCTGCAGCATAATTCGAGTCGCCGCCGAAGTTCCACGGATTCACATAGTTTTCCAGTGCAGACCATCCGAAGCCTTCCACTACCGGATGGTGGTCCATCCAGATTATGTCGAATCTGTCCTTGATCTGTTCGATGCTGCTGTTGCTTTCCATCGCAGTGCCGAAGTCAATCATTACCAGCAGCGGCTTCTCTACTGATGAATAAGAGTTTGCTATCATCATGTCTGTTCCTGCGTCATATGTGCTGTACGAGACGCTCTGCTGCATTATCCAGGAGATATTGTGCCGGTACCCGATCCCGGGTTTCCTCTCGGACAGGTCGCCTATCGATTTATACAATCCATACGCCCCGCTCGATCCGTCAGCGTCATTGTGGAACCTTACTATTACCGGGGCCGCTAAGGCAAGTTTCCTGAGAAGCACGTATCCGCAGAGCCTAAGCCTCTCCCACATCTTCACCGTTACGTTGTCTATCCTGCCGTCACCTGTGAGATATGGCTTGCCTTGCATGGCATCGGATACCTGTTCCGAGAAATCCTCAAGTTCCTGCATGCCTGACGGATTGCTCTCCACCTCAACCGT
>JAJZKF010000101.1 GCA_021804305.1 Microcaldota archaeon
CCTTAATGGCCCTATAGTGCCTCCTGCTACCGGCGCCCATCGTGTGTTCCCTGCCCTTTGAATAGGGCTTGGCCTTGTGTAGCGTGTGCTTGTTGCACTTCGGGCAGTATGTCGTTATCTCCCTTGGTATCTTCATAAAATCACTCCTTTTCTATTCTGGATCGAAGTAGGATACTATTAGCTCCCCACACTTATAAAAGCCTGACGTTAGGCGCGCTCGCAGATGGTGTTGGCGATAAGGAAGTTCATGTCTTCTTCAGAGGCCACGTCTACGATGGCCCCTTTTTCAAAAGGACCCACCTTCCTTCCGGAGGGGAGTATGATCTCTGGCATCGACTGCACCGATTTAAGGGCTTGGTGCGGTTTGGCGTTCGCGCCTATGCTCGCGTCTCCTGATGCTGGAAGGGTGCTCTGTTTGGTAAACTCTACTATCTTGCTGTAGAACTCCAGTTCCTCCTGCATCGCTGGTTGCGGCATCGTTTTGTGGAAAGCCACATATATCAATATCTTCTGTTTCCTCCTTTCAGAAAGCTCGTAGAGCAGGCGTTCGGTGTTCTTCTTGGTGCTCTGCTCTTCCTCTGTGATATCCTTCCGGTCAAACGTTTTAATGGAAGCCTGGACATCTACGTAGAAGTTCTTTGGCAATAGCTGGAGCTCGTTGGTCTGCTTTTCTTTTTGCAGGACGCTCCATAAGGTATCGTAGGTTGTTTCATTATTCGACATGTCTGGGACCCCAGAGTTCCACTAATCGCGTATTCTTATATATATACACACTACATCAATTGTTAATAACAAATAAATATATACGGAACGGGTAAAAATATTACTGGAAGTGTAGGGTCATATGTGGAACTAAGTGGATTTTAACATCACAATCGGTAAATCCCGCATGTCTTTTCAGTGAAATGGGGGTGAATCGTAGAACAAGAAGGTCCAGCTGTCACCCATACAGATATCGACTTTCTATCAGACGAAGAGAATTAGGGTTATAGCGAGGGGAAGATTTGAACTTCCGATCTTCGGGTTATGAGCCCGACGGGCACTCCAGACTACCCCACCTCGCTTCAATAGAAAACATTACTTATTCACGAAGCAAAAGTATAAAGAATGAGAGGAGTCACACGTCAGCTTCGACGCCCAGTTCATTCAACGGCTCCTCAATATCGTCAGGCTTGTTCTGGTTTTCCGTCAGTTCGAGCGCCTTATCCTTACCTATCATCTCCAGTCCGGATCCACACACTCCACACTTGAAATTCCCTTCGAACGCTGCATCGAAAGTGAAAATGAGCCCGTTCTTGCCATAACAGTCATTACATATGAAATAATCGTTGCAATCAGTCAGCGTCAACGGCTTCCTGTTCTCAAGCCCCTGTGCATATTCAAGGAAGGAAGGTACCTTGCTGACGTTCACGTACCAAGCAAAGGAAAGCCACCCGTTGACATTCTTGGCGACATAATAGTTCGTTATGCCGCAGCCCTGCATCAGGTTCAGCATCCTCCTTACCGCATTAATCTTCATGTCGAGTTGCTGGGCGATATCCTCATCGGTCTTCGGCACAGCCAACATGTTAAGCACATCCACAGACCTCTTGCTTATGTTCTTCTTCAGGTAACCGACAGCAGCGTCGCTCGCCACCAGCGATTTTATCGCCGCCATGGACTCGTCTTCAGATGCGATATTCGCATGGGTGGTGCCCCTCTTTGTCACCCCAGGCACGGACTCGACCCTACTCCCTATCTTAATCTTTTTCAGATGAGGCGACTCGTCCGCCACGGGCCTTTGAGGATGACGGATTGCCACATTCATTTTTTTATTGAGAATATGCTTGTTGCGTGTGCCCTGTTTAGCATGAGGCGCATGAGATGATGGGCGCTTTGCGACCCTGTGGACAATCGGCGCCGCCCTCTTGCGTGCCGGCTTCGTTTTTGACCTTATAGCTCCGTTTTTCGTGGACTTTCTCCTGACATTGCGTGAAGGATGCCTAGTTGGTGTAGCCATAGTAAGACCGTTGATAGCATTAGTAGGGTTGTCCCTAAATCACTTGCATCTAAATTTAGGACATTTCTAATATTTAAAGCTTTCTAGGTGCTTCCGCCGTCATGATTCGGGTTGCCCGGTTTCGCCTTCCCTAAAGCGTCAACAGGCATCACAGGCATCAGGCTGCGTTCAAACTGTTCCAGTGTCAGGGCGTTGCTGAGCTCCCCTGGCCTATAAAGCCTATCCTCCAGGAAGATGTCTAGAGATGTCCCGAGCTTGTGGTCCAGGGCTATGTGCCTGGTTTCAGTACCGAAGAGATCGATCTCAACTATGGGTATCTTGTGCGCTTCCAGGAGCTCTACGACCGGTTTGAGGCCGATGAGAGACTGGCCATTCTGCATACCTACCAACCTGGCCTCAAGGTTCGTGTTGCGCCTCTTCAACCTCACGATGGCGCTCTCCAGGATATCCTTCTGCTTCGGCACGAACCTGTACCAACGGTGCACAACCATGCTGCCGGTGTTGAAATCATATACGCTAAGGAAGGCATCAAACACCAGCGGCGAGAGCACAAGATACCTTATACCTGTCTTGTCGTCGTATACCCCGCTGTAGGTCTCACCGATACCTACGCGCCTGCCCTTCTGGTGCTCCTCCACCTTGCTCTTCGATATGTGCTGCCTGACAAGGGGCGGCCTAGCTGTTATCACAGTCTTGAACACCTTGACATAGCGCGCCGCGCCAAAATCTTGATGTTCCATGTCCTTTTCAAGAAACTTCTCGAAACTCAATCATGACACCTGTGTTTTTATACGTTTTGATACATAAAACTATTCACTGCAATGGCTTTTCTTAGCTTATCAGCTGCATTAATGTCAGCCAAGGCTTATTAATAATTCGCCACCTGTAC
>JAJZKF010000102.1 GCA_021804305.1 Microcaldota archaeon
TAGGGAGAAGGATGTAGCCTTCAATGGCATAATAGCTTCGATGCTTATAGGCATACTGATGCTCTTTGCTGGGAATGTGTACACCATAGCAGCAATATCAAACTTCGGGCTCCTCTTCTCCTATATCATATCAATACTTGCGCTGATGCACTTCCACAAACACGGGAAGACAACGGAAGCCAAACCCAGATACTACCCTTATCTGCAGGTGATTACGATAATAGCCCTCATGGCTTTCATTTACGGCCTTCCGCACGAGGCTTTCGTGATAAACGTAATAATAGTGATATCGCTCATAGTGATATACTACGCGCTCAGAGAAGTCGAGGACAAGAAGGTAATAAGAGTAAGACTCTTCAGGTGAGATTCAGAGGGTAGATCGCGTCTCCTGCAGAGACTTGCTTCCCGGTCGCGATCTCCAGAACATACTCGCCAGTGTAGCACACCGTACCCATCGAATACGGTTGCGCGTTGTAAACGTATGCTACGGTTCCATTGTCTATCCACGATTGTTCAAGCGGAATTGAAGTGTTTTCCATCCAAAAACACCGCACGCTCGCATTTGGGAATGCAAAAAGCATGCCGGATGCTCCGTAATAGCCCAGGACCTGCTTGGACGTATTCATAAGGCCTCGCCGCCATTCGCTCTCGTTTTTTGCAATGAAGACCTTCATTATGAATGGTGCACCGCGGTTACGCGGGTAGACGGTTAGGTTCTCGGTATTGAGAGATCCGAAGTATGACGCCTCGTGACCAACGCCGATATATCCCGCCGATCTCGGCAAACGAGTATTAAGTATTATGAATAGCGCAAGAATCATCGCGATTGAGAAAGCCGCAATAAATCCAAACAGGTGTCGCAGGACATCCCTCGATGCGAAATATCGCTTTGTACGTATTAGTGGATACACTTGCATATTATATAAAGATTATCGGACAATATATGCTGCATGGGCTCGTAGTCGAATGGTAAGACGCCTCCTTCACACGGAGGAGACCCGGAGTCCGATTCTCCGCGGGCCCATCCTATTGCTTACGGGCAGAAACACTGTTTAGATGATGTACCAGAGCGCATCATGCAAAAGCATGTGTTAAGATCTGCGTGAGATTCGCTGCTCGGATTGACTCCTTCTATGCGCCTGCTCCTCGTACAGTTTATATTCGTCGCTGTACACTACGCGCCAGACATTCTCGGACTCCTTCAGCACGCGCACAGGCCTATGATCATTACCTGACACGACCTTACCCTTTCCCCTGTATAGCAATCCAATCAAAGACATTTCAACCCCCATCATATATGTTTAGGTTCGCATATTTAAACCCGATTAAAATTCACATAATTATGTGGATTATTTGTTATTATGGCAAGTCGTAAGATGCCTTTAACTCAACAGTTGCATCGTAGACATCGTGGAAAAACCTCTCTCCTTCTTCCGTCCGGCCGACTTTTATCAGAAGCATCTCCCCACTACCAAGGTCTACGCTGCCGCGCACAAATTTCAGTTCTGCGGATATTCCTTCGGAAGAATCAGTGTACACACCCGCATAAGAGTCACGTGATGCGATGTTCCATGCGACAGCCATGTATTTTGCATTCATCTTCACGGCAAGTACCTTGCCTCCTTTCTCAAGCTCCCTGCTTATCGTCATGTTTGCGGTGTTTGAAAAGGCGCCGGTTATGTCGAATATCCAGAGCTCCCTGTGATTGTCGCTTGTGTGCCGCAGATATGTACTGCCCTTCTTGTCGAATCGCTGTATTATCATGCCTACGGCGACAAGGAGGGCGATTACAAGGTAGTAGAAGTTTATGGCTTCGCCAAGCAGAAGATAGGCGAATAGTATTGTTATGAATGGCGAGAGGAAGTAGACGTTTGTAACGAATGTTGTTTTAAGCATGCGCAGTGCGCCGTAATACATGAAACCGACGAAGACGTTGTACACGATGCCAACGTATGCCAGTGCGGCAATGTCTTTCCAGCTCATGGCAGACGTCGGCGCTCCGGATGCCACATAGGCTGCCGCGATGAATGTGAATGTGGCGATGTTGAATATCAGCATTGAGCTCTGCATGTCGAATACGTATCTCTTTATCAGCACGCCTGCCAAGGCGCTTGTCAAGGCTATCACGACAACGAAAAGGACTATGAGAGTGTCTCCCGCTGAAAATAGGCCGAGGCCGTTTCCTCCGACCGCAATGAGAATGCCTAGGAATCCAAGGGACAGGGCGGCGATCTGGTGCTTGCTTATCCTCTCCCTGAGAACGAGCGGCAGAAAAAGAAGCATGAGAAGGGGAAATGATCGGTATACCACCGTTGCAAGAGAGGCACTTATGTAGCGCTCGGCGTATGATAGCCCCAGTTCCAGCAGCGCGTAATTGAGCAGGCCTATAACCGATAGCGTGGCGATACTTCTGGGGTTGTGCAGATATTCAAGGAGCTTCTTCTCCTTGTGCGATAGCAATATGAAGAGGAGTGAGGTGGGTATGGCAAGAAGGTATGCGTAGAATAGGAACTCGAGCAGGTTCATCCCGATTGCGAGGTCCAGCACCACCGGGAGAAGTGCACCGAGAAGAAGGGCCGATAACAAGTAGATGTTCGCGCGCTCCCTTAGATCCATGGGAAAGTATGGAATGCAAGCCTTTAATATGCTCTCAAAAATAACAGATTTATTAATGTTGTCTGTTATTTTGAATGGTTAGAGGGGATTGCCTGCGGGAGGCCGTAGATTTTCACAGCAGATTCAATGATAGGTACGGAGTTCTCACAAGGAGGATACTGAGAGAGGTGTCTGAAAACGCAAGGATATCGATATCCGATATGTCGAGGAAAGTGGGCACTTCGCGTTGGTATTCCAGAGGTAGGATAAAAAAGCTCGATGCGGAACT
>JAJZKF010000103.1 GCA_021804305.1 Microcaldota archaeon
ACCTTGTAGCCTCGACTACCTACTACCGCTCATACTTCTACAACAAGCACTTCAAGGAGCTTCAGAGGGGCATAAAGCCGCTGAAGAGCTTCCCGAAGGTCGCAATCGCCGTGCCAACATACAACGAGAATCCCAAGGTCGTTGAGGACACTATCATGAAGCTGCTCAAGCTCGACTATCCAAAGCAAAAGATGGAGATGTTCCTGCTTGACGACTCTACAAGCGCAGAAGTTAATGATGAGCTGCGCGCCTTCAGCTCAAGGATCGGGATAAGGTACATACACAGGGAGAAGAGGAGCGGCTACAAGGCGGGGGCGCTCAACAACATGATGAAGTACACCAACGCGGAGTACGTTGCGGTTTTTGACTATGACGAAAAGCTCAAGAACCGCAAGTTCCTAAAGGATCTGCTCCCATACTTCGCTGACAAGAACGTTTCCTACGTCCAGACTGAAAAGGGCTACGGAAAGGGCAACACGTTTTCCGATTCTGTAAGCCTGTTCGACAAGTTCTTCTTCAAGTTCATACAGCCAGCAAGGGCAATGAACAACACAGCAATATTTGCCGGATCGTGCGGCATAATACGCACATCCATACTAAAGAAGCTTGGCGGCTTCCCTGAATACGTGATAGAGGATACCTTCTTCAGCTTTGAATCAGACATGAAGAACTACACCAGCCTATACATACCCAAGGTATACGCGCTCGGCAAGCCTATACTAACCTTTACAGAGCTCGCGAAGCAGCAGTGGCGCTACAATTATGGCGATACGCAGTTCATAAAGTATTTCCTAAGGTACAAGGGCAGGAAGAAGAACATATCCCCATTCTCAAGGATAGACTACATAACCCACGGCTTCGGCCTGAACTACCTCTCCGTTGTGCTGCTCCTCTTCACCTTCGTCTCAATACTTATAGTCTTCTCGGCTGCGTCGTTCATACACATAACAGTGGCGCAGTTCTTCAAGCCGACATTCATAGGGCTAGACCTTGAGGTGTTCGGAAGCATAGCTTTCGTGATGTCCTTCCTGGCGCCGATAATACTTACAAAGGTGTACTTCAATTCTGTGAAGAAGGGCATAATGGTCTTCGCGCTCAACTTCGCTCTTGTGATAGTGCGCACTAAGGCTGCAATAGCCGCGCTCTTCGGCACCAAGCCGTCTGTGAGCTGGTCAAGGCCCGGCACAAAGCTTTCAGGCAATTTCGCATATTCTCTTAGGAACACGAGCATAGAGTTCTCGATAGCTATGCTACTGGTGGCGCTTGGGACGTTCGCCTCGATGCACAACAACGTCCTGGGCGGGCTGTGGCTGATATGGTACGGGTTCCTGTACCTGCTCGCAACAATATTCCTGTACAAATACGGATGATTTCTTGATATACATGAAGCTGCATGAAGCCGAGGAAAAGCTCCTTGTTGCGATGTGCGACGAAAGCCTCATAGGCAAGATCCTCGAAGAGGGCGACCTGGTAATAGACCTGAAGGCTTACTCCGATTTCTACAAGGGCGAGCTTCTCAGCCCTGCAGAAGCAAGAATCAGGGTCGACAGCTCTAGGGTGTACTCCTCAAACGTAGTCGGTGACGAGTCCATAAAGGCTGCGATAGACCTGGGGCTCGTAGAGAAGGAGAACGTTATGATGGTGAAAGGAGTGCCATTTGCGCAGTCCTTCAAGCTTGACAAGTAGAAGAAGCCTTCACTCTCCCGAAAGCTCCAGTATTGCAGCAGCGATGTCTCCATCCGACTTCTCAAGCGCTTCCTTGGCCTTCTCGTAATCGTCAGTGTTTGACTTCTCCATCACGACTTTGATGTCGTCCTCGCTTATCTCAGCCTTCTGCTTCAGCTCTTTCTCTTCTACGTTGCCCGATATGTTGAAGCTCACGGTGCCATGCATGTCTATCCTTGTCACAGAAGGCTCAGATATCACTATCTGGAAGTCCTCTCCTTCTATTATAACCCTGCTGGCGTCTATCTCGCTCTGCTTCATTCCCATCTTATCCATCATGCTTTTCAGCATCCTGGGATCTATGTTAGGCATCATCTAATCACTCAAACCTTCTTGTAGTATACTCCTACGCTGGTGCAGTTGGAAGTCATGTTCTTGTCAGCAGTAAGTATGAAGCTGAACGTGCCGCTCGAGTTCAGGGTTATGTTGTGCGTGGAATTGACTCCTGTTATCGGGAACAGACCCTTGTGTCCTCCCGGAAGAATGCAGTAGAACTCGCCGAACTCTATCGGATAGCCCAGAGTATCGTTTATGCTTCCAGATATGGTCTGCAAGCTCCTGTTGAAACTATACGTTATCTTCGGCTGCGGCGCCCCAAGCGACGTGCTTGAATAAAGGTAAATCGCAATTATCACAATAGCAGCAGCCAGGTAAGCTGCAGCTAAGCTTTTCCTTGCCATCCTATCACTACCTTTTGAGCGTCACTCTTATAAATTCCTTTGTCTCCCTTTTTGAAGAGAGCTTCAGACCTGCAATTCCTGCTGCCTTTTTGAGGGAATCCATGTCCATCGTGTGGGCATTAACAGCCTTTGAAACTCCCCTCCTTCTTTTGAATTCGTATATCCTTATCTCGCCTTTGTTTGCAAGGAATCCTTTAAGGTAGGAGAGCGACTCGCCCTTGTCAGGCCAGTGGTGGAATGAGAGAGACGCGTATATAATATCAAATTTTTTCTTGAATGGTATGCTCCTGCTCGATCCCAGAGCGAATCTAATATTTCTGTAGCTGTTCCTGTGCCTTGCAATCCATACCATAGCTGCGGAAGGATCGACCGCATAGAACTCTGCGCGCAAGCTTGACGCTGCCTTTATCGCAACATCGCCAGGTCCGCACCCAACATCCAGGATGCTGCTTCCGTTTGATCCTTCCA
>JAJZKF010000104.1 GCA_021804305.1 Microcaldota archaeon
CATTTATCCTGCCTATCTTCCCGTTCTTTTGCGCCTCTCTTAGATCCAATTCTTCTCCAAGAAGGCCTTCGGTCTGCCCGAATATTGCACCTATTACATCCGGCTTCTCAACAAGACTATCTGCAGTGAATTTCGCATGCAGGATATACTTAAAAGAAGCTGGTCCTATCTTTGCCATGTTCAACACCTCCAAATCCAATTCAAGAAGGCTTATCTTTGGTTATCAGACCAAAAAAGCCTAATTGCTAATTATTAAGTGACTCAAGAAACCAAGCAGAATGGCAAGCGCCCTTAAATGGCTGCTATAGTTTCTATATATTATATGACTTGATGCATTTAAATAGATTAAATTCTGAACTAGATGCGTCATTATGCAGCTGCAACTTTCTTATCCACGATATCGCGCATAGGTATTGTTTCCTCGCTTAGGCCGGACAGAACTTGGTTCAGGAACCCAAACGCTATGAGTTTTATGGCTTCCGCCCTCGGTATGCCCCTGGACATGAGGTAAAACGCCTTGTCTTCTTCGATGGGGTGCGAAGACGCGGAATGTGAGGCTTTAACATCGTCGGTTTTTATCTCGAGGCTCGGTATTGAGTTGCTCCTTGCGTCCCTGCTGAGCAGCAATGAGTGCTCTGACAAGTATGCGCTCGACTTGATCGCCCTCTCCTCCTGGGAGACTACTCCCTTGAAAAGCACCCTGGACGAGCCGCTCAGGGCTGCTCTCATGTTCACCCTGCTGATAGTGCCTTTTTCTTGATGGCTAAGATTTGTTAGTGAATCGAAATACTGCTGGCCAGACCCCAAAATTGCACTGTTCAGACTGGCCTCTGCTCCTTCGCTGCTTAGCTTTAGCAGGTTTCTTGAGCGGACGAACCCGCCGCCAAAGCTGGCCTCGGTCAAGTTGAGGTTTCCGGATACAATCATGTTCCTGTTGAGGGCCAGATTCTTCCCTGTGCTGGCACCCTGTACAAGTACGATGTCTAGTTTTGCCCCTTCTGATACGTACAAATCCAGGTTTTCACCGTACAGCTGGTTAAGATCATCCGTTGAGCTGTAGGTCACTACAAGCTTTGCGCTGCTCTCCGGCTCCATAAAAACAACCAGCTTGTTGAATAAAGGCTCGCTTGATGACAATGATATGTCTATTTTCATGGGGGAGGGGACTGCAACCCCTTCCTTCACTCGCAGAACCGTGCCCTGGTTGAACAGAGCATCCACTTCCGCCTCGACTTTATCCTCAGGATTATGAAGCTTAAGCAGTCCGCTGACCGAAGAAAAACCGGAATTTATATCGTCTATGGAAACACCCCCTATGGCTTTTGGAATCTCCGTGATGCCCGGCGCTATCTTTATCTGCGTTGAGCTCATAGCCTTCGGGGTGTTGTATTTATTGCCGGCTTTGGGGTAAAAAAGCTCCTCCCTTTCAATGTATTTCTCGAAAAGCCTGTTTGGCTCGAACGGAAGCGACTCAAAGCTCTTCAATGAGGCTTTTTTGAACTCTTCCACTGTTGTATAAGGCTTCTCTGCCATCTTCAACCAACCGCTCCCTCCATGTTCAACGTTATGAGCCTGTTGAATTCTACCGCGAACTCTAGGGGAAGCTCCTTGATAAACTCGCCCATAAAGCCAAGGACAATCATGTTTATAGCTTCCTGCTCCGGTATTCCTCTGGACTCCAGGTAGAGCAGCTGCTCGTCTCCTATCTTGCCAACCGATGCCTCATGGCTGACTGTGGCGTCCTCCTCGCTTATCTCCATATATGGGTAGGTATCAGTCCTTGATTCCTTATCCAGTATAAGCGCATCGCATTTTGTGCTTGTCTTGACGCCTGTGGCCCATTTCCCCACCTTTACAAGCCCCCTATAGCTGGTCCTGCCGCCATTGAGGCATATCGACTTTGACCTTATCGTTGAGCTGGTATCAGGTGCAAGATGTATGGCTTTTGCGCCGGTATCCTGGTGCTGATTCCGGTTCGCCAGGGCAACTGAGAGTATGTTGGCTTTTGCGCCTGGTTCGAGCATGTAGACAGAAGGGTATTTTTCAGTCAGCAGCGCCCCCGTGTTTGCGTCTATCCACTCGACGTATGCATTCTGATAGGCAAAGGCCCTCTTTGTGACCAGGTTGTAGACATCACTGGACCAGTTCTGTATGGTTATGTATTTGACATGCGAATTCTTGTGTGCAATTATCTCCACAACTGCCGCGTGCAGTGAGTTCTTTGAGTATATCGGCGAGGAGCACCCCTCTATATACGTGACGTCCGCTCCTTCATCTGCGATTATGAGCGTCCTTTCAAACTGGCCCATGCTCTCTGCATTTATCCTGAAGTAAGCCTGCAGGGGCATTGGCACCTTGACTCCCTTTGGTACGTATATAAACGAGCCGCCCGACCACACTGCCGAATTCAGCGCAGCGAATTTATTGTCGTTTTGCGAGATCACGCGGCCTATGTACTTTTTGACGAGCTCTGGGTATTTTTTCAGGGCGGTGTCTGTATCGCAGAATATAACCCCTAAATCCTCAAGCTCCTTCTTTACGCTAGAGTAAACCGACTCGCTCTCATACATCACCTCGACGCCCGAGAGGAACTTCTTCTCCGCTTCTGGTATACCGAGTTTGTCGTATGTGTCCTTTATCTCCTTTGGCAGCTCATCCCATGCCTTTGCCCTGTCCTTTATGGGCTTCAAGTAGTATGTAAGATCATTAAAGTCTATTTTGCTGAGATCGCCACCCCACTGCGGAACTGGCCTCTTCATGAAGAATTTGAAGGCGTTCAGCCTGAATTCCAGCATCCAATCTGGCTCGCCTTTCAGCTTTGATATTCTTTTTACGACG
>JAJZKF010000011.1 GCA_021804305.1 Microcaldota archaeon
CAGGCCGTGGAGCTCCCTGAACTCGCCCTGGCCGAGCTCCGTTATTCCCATGACGTGCCTCTTCGGTATTATGAGTACGTGGCCGGGGACTACCGGCTTTATGTCGTAGAGCACGTAGAAGCTCTTGGTGCCGTAGAAGAGGGTCTCTGAGAGTATTTCCCTGCTGCAGAACGGGTCGTCGTTCCTTGTCTTGTCGGTCATCTCCTTCTCCTGCCGACTGGCTGTGCCGAGGGTCTCTTCAGGACTAGGACGAGCAGGACTATGAGGACGATGAAGAGCAGTATCAGCACGAGCAGGAGCACCAGGTAGAGTTGCTGTATCTGGCTCTCAAGCATCGCAAGCTGTCCGGATGCCTGCTGCTGGTTGCTTCCGATGACTGGGGTGCTGTAGTTTAGTGATGCGTATATATACTGGTTTGCGGAGCTGAGCATCCGTGCCAGGTTTGCTGTGGTGTAAGCAGCCTGGACATCCCCCTTTGACGTGGTTGAGTTTGCCGTTAGTCCTGCTTCCTGCATGTAGAAGCTGGCCTGGAGCGCGAATTGGGTAGGCCATGCCCCGTAGTTGTACGATGAGAGGTTAGAGTAGATGCTGCGGTTCATGCTCTGGTTGAGCGGCAGGCCATAGAACGCGCGCTCGTAGACAGAAGCATAGAGAGCAGCGGCATAGTCGCCTTCCTTGTACAGGTTTATCGCAGACTGCGAGTACAGGTTAAGACCTGTAGATGTAACCGCATTTATCGCCTTTGTTATATTAGAGTTGAATGACGTGGATGTCTGGGACGGGACACCGCCCAGGTTCACTGCGATAGAATACATCTCCGCAGAGGCTCTGCACCATCCGGACGACTTGCTTATGTCGCTCACTGCTGTGATAAGATCATCGGTAGACTGGGACTGATTGATGGTTGCCTTAGCGTACCCCGCATAGATCTCCCCCCAGGACTGCCGAAGCTCTCCGCCAACGACATATTCGTAGTTAGTGTTTGTAAGGGCAGGCGCGACCAGCGAGGAGCAGTACGTGCTCACATTGTCAACAAGGTTCGTGGCGCTCTGCCTCGTTATGCCTTCTGAGTTGGCAAACGTGTACGCATCGGTGTACTCAAGGAACGCAAGATCCGACCCGGAGTACAGGTATCCGCGCTGTATAATGAGCGAGTACTGGTTCAACAGTGCCTCCATCTGGGCTTTGAGTGAGGTATACTCTGCTCCGAGTTTCGATACCTGGCTCTGTGTCGCGTTGAGGGTGAAGTTAGCGAGAGAATTGAACGCACTTGCATTGCACTGCAGACAGATTATGTTCGCCTCGCCAAGCGACTGCGGATAGTAGTCAGTAGTTATGTTGTACGTAAGCTGCGTGGGAGTGGAATTTCCATACGCATACTTGAGCGCCTGCGAGACGTTCTCAACAGGGACCAGGGTTATGCCAAACTGCTGCTGCACTAGATAGTAGAGCATGTACTCGAAACTGCTGTTCGGGGCGTACGGAACCAGTATGTACCCCATGCCAGCATCCTTTGCAGCGCTGGACTTGTCGTATACCCCGCCAACCTCGCCGACGATGCCGTCAGGACTTATCGTGCCCGTAACCGTGAAGTTTGAATAGAGGGGCTTGTGGTTGAGCGCTGAGATGGCAAGAAGCGTCATCGCCAATCCGCCGCTCGGCCCCGATACATTCGAGGCATTGTCTATCGTATATGTGAAGTTGTAGTGTAGCTCGTTGACACCAACATAGACCGAGGCGTACTGTGCAGCAGCCTGTGCTGACATTAGCGTGCTGTCGTTGACAATTGACGGGCCGTTGATCTTTACGGTTCCGTTTCCATGAGTCACGTTGAGCATTATCTGCGTAAGAACTCCGGCATCGTGGCCTGACAGTTCAGCTGGCGCCCTTATTGAAGTGCTGTACGCGCCTGCCGAGCTCGCAAAGAGGATTGCCAGAAGCGCTGAGAATAGGACTATTCCGGATAGATCGTACAATCTCATGATTGGAATTATCCGGAAATGTTTAAAAGGGTATTTAAGGGAAGACGTGACCTCAAGCCAAGGCAGGATGACTGGCCTTTAGCTAGAACTCGCTTATCCTCTTCTGGTTTCCCCTCTTACTCTCCTCGGGCATCTGGTTCAGTATGTCTATGACGCCAAAGACGCCGTCGTACCCCGGCGTTATCCTCACGTGATCGCTCCTGACGTTTCCGATCGCCCTGCCGACTTCGGTGTCGATCTCGGAGATCCTCGTTATATCAGCGTTCAGCAGCACGTCGAACTCGGTTCCAAACTCCTTGATGAACGCGTCGTACATCCTGCTCACAGAGGAAGTTCCGGCCCCCTTCTTTGTGGCGTATGCGATTATCTCCTGCAGCTGGATTATGTGCACGAAGGGCTTTGCGGTTGCCGGTCTCTCGCCCTCCTTCCTGTCCGCAAGGGCCCCAACCCGGTGTAGAACCCCTATCGTAAGGGGCTTCCTGCATCTTGGGCAGATGTTCCCGTACTTCTTCGCATCCTCAGGGCTCAGGGATACGTTGCATGCCCTGTGGCCGTCGAAGTGGTACTTTCCCTCCTCGGGATAGAACTTGAGCGTCATCTTGATCCTCTTCTCCTTGATCGAGTCTGTTATCGATCCGTATGAGACCTTTTCATCATCGAACCCGAATACGATTGCCTCCCTTCCGATCTTTGGCAGGGAGTGGGCATCGCTTCCCGCAAGGAGCGCGAACTTGTCGAGTTTCGAGATGCGCCAGTTCATAAGTGGGTCGCTGCTCAGCCCCATCTCAAGTGCGTAGATGTGCTTGACCTGGTCGCCGTACGCCTCTTCGAGGGAGTTGAATCCGGACATCGCTCCGAGCACTCCGAACCACGGAGTCCAAACATGGCCTGGCATTACCATTATCCTCGGATCCACCTTGTAGAGCATCTCGACAAGATCGCTGTTGCTCAGCTGCAGGATCGGCCTGCCATCAGAGGCCAGGTTGCCATACTTGCCAAGCCGGTCGTTTATCTGATCGACAACTTCGAGGCTTGGAGCAAAGATTAGATTGTGTATCTTCTTCACTCTTGAGCCTGCATCTCCATTGCTGAAGAAGAGCGAGACCTCGGACGTAAGCATGAATCTCGTTCCGGTGTTGCTGCCTTTGAGTCTGTAGAGGCCGCTTCCTTCCATCTCCTCAAGCCGGCTCTTGAGATCCTTGTTCCAGAGGGGATGAGTAAAGTCTCCAGTGCCGATTATCTGGATCCCCTTTATCTTCGCGACGCGATCGAGATTCTCAAGTATAAGCTGGTCGCTGCAGGCACCTGCGTACTTCGAGTGGATATGAAGGTCTGCTATATAGTCCATTATTTCACGCTTGGGGAGAAGTCAAGCTGGTGCGCAGGTATGCCAAGTGAGATGCCGTACTCCGTTACCTTTTTGTACTCCTCGGGCTTCTTCCTATCCACTTTGAATATCCTTCCGGAGAATATTATATAATGGGTATGCTCATTCTTGTAATCAACATACCACGAACCCTTTTGGCTTCTATCGATGCTCTTGCTCAGCAGCTCAGCATCTTTCTCCGCGTCTTCCTCCGGAACTTCAACAAGATGGAGCGTCCACTGCTTCAGCCATGGCGTCTTATGCCTCTCGGTGACCCTCTCAACTCTTGTATCAAGGATCTTGAATCGCTTCAAGACGCTCTTGTCTGAAAGGCTCTCTTCTATTATGTCTCCCTTATAGCTCACTAGATCATCTCAAAGGCTCTTCGTCACTCCGTTCCTTGGACATATCCTGTTCAGGAGGCACTTGCTGCAGATGGGCACCTGCGACTGGCAGATCTTGTGGCCGTGCTCTTTGAGCACGTACGCGAAGTTCTTCCAGAGCTTCCTGTCAACCTTCTTCATCAGGTCCTGCTCTATATCATCAGGATCCTTTGACTCTGACAGCCCTATCCTTCCGGAGAGCTTTATGACCCATGTGTCCACGGGGATTCCCTCCATGATGCCATATGCATTGATCAGGATCGTGTTTGCCGTCTTCCTCCCTATCCCGGGAAGTTCGACAAGCTCCTCCATCTTGTTGGGGACCTTTCCTCCGAACTTCTCCTGGATGATCTGGCAGGTCTTGATTATGTTCTTTGCCTTGTTGCCGGCGAATGTGACTCCTTTGACTTCGGATATCAGCCTGCCGAGATCGGCATTGGCATAGTCCTTTGCGGTCTTGTACTTCTTGAAGAGATTAGGTGTTACCGCGTTCACCGTATAGTCGTGCGTCTGTGCCGAGAGTATTGCCGCGACGATCAGGTCGATTGGCGTTGAGAAGTTCAGGTAGTAATGCGCGCCCTTGTACTCCTTCTCGAGCAGGGACACAACTTCATCGACCTTCTTCTGATCGAGCAGTATGAATGCCATTTACTCATCTCTTGTATCCGAGCTCGCGAAGGAACCTCGCCCTGTTCTCCTTGTCCTTCACTTCCTCGATCCCCCTTGACTTGAATCCATCGACGACGCCGAGAACTCCGACGCCCTGCTCCGTGGTAACGGTTATTATCTCTACTGAATTTGCAGTGGCGCAGTGTATGCCCACAACCTCAGGAACAGACTTTATCGCATTGACGATGTTTATCGGGTACGCATCCTTGAAGAAGATCATGAACGTGTGGCCGGCAGAGAGCCTGAGCATGTTCTGCTCGGCGAGCCTTCTCATAGCCTCGTCATTTCCCTCCAGCCTTATCAGGCATGGTCCGCTGGCCTCCGCGAACGCAAGTCCAAATTTTATGTTTGGAACGGATGTGACCATGGCCTCGTAGAGGTCTTCAACGGTCTTTATGAAACTCGCATGCCCCAGAATGAACTGCACTTCGTCAGGCTTGTTTATCTTTACAACGCCAATCTCTACCATAGAATCACTTACTCCCTAGTTACATATTGGATTATAGATTATAAAGCATGGGCCCGGGGAGATTTGAACTCCTGACCTTTCGATTATCAGTCGAACGCTCTAACCAGGCTGAGCTACGAGCCCTTTGCTGTTGATATATAAATAGAGAATATTCTTTAATTCTTGCGTGAGAGAAGCGACTGAAGTTTTTCGAAATCCTTCTCCATCAGCTTCAACGTTCCAGTCGACCTGAGAGCGGCCGCAGGATGGAATGTGATCATGTAGGTGACGCCACCCTTCCTTATTATCTTCCCGTGGTTCTTCTCCACCTCGCCCATATCGAGTATCGATCCTGTCGCTAGATTTCCAAGCAGCACAACGTACTCCGGCTTGATTATCTCTATCTGCCTGAAGAGGAACGGCTCGCACATCTCTATCTCCTGCCTTGAAGGCATCCGGTTTGCCGGAGGGAAGAATTGGACCACGCTGGTTATGTACGCGTCTGCTCTCCTTATCTTTGCGCCCTTTAGGATCCTTTCGAGGAGCCTTCCGCTCCTTCCTATGAATGGCCTGAGCTGAACGTCCTCGTTCCTTCCCGGCGCCTGGCCTAGTATCATTATCTTTGCATCAAGCCTGCCTTCCCCCCTCACGTGCCTCCTGCTCAGTTCCCATTTCTTTGCCTTCTCTGGCAGCCCCCCGTACTCCCTGTTCAGCTCCTCCATCCTCTCGTACCTCCTTATGTACTCGAGTACCGAGGGGAATATCTCCGCAAGGTCCTTGTGGCCCAGGGCCTTGAGCGACTCCCCGTACCCGAGCCACTGATATCCCTTGTGCTCGTAGGATATCCTTACCCTCTGGGATGGAGCGACCTTTCCTATGAAGTACTTGACCCACTTATGGATTGTCTCGACCCTGCTGCGGAAGAAGTACTCGGTCCTTGTGGTGAAGAACGGCAGGAGCTGCGGCTCGAGGTTCGTCTCCTCCTTTATCTCGCGCTTAGCGGCAGCCTCTGCAGACTCGCCCTTCTCTATGTGCCCTTTTGCAAGGTCGTGCTCGCCGTTGGATTTCGTCAGTATGAGGAACTCAACCTTGTCGCCCTTGATCCGGTATATGAAGGCTCCCGCCGAGTACTCGAACCTCATGAGATCAGTCCGTTCACTATGCAGTACGCGCTTGTCATCTTGCCATCGGCAGTCGAGTTGTAGTCCTGGGTGTTCGGCAGGTTTGCGATCCATGTGTACGGGACGTCATACTCTCCGTCGCAGCTGATCGCGGTCGAGGTCCTGTTTGCGGGAAGCACCGCATAGAGGCTTGCCACTGTCGATTGGCCGCCGGGGAGAATGTACGGTATCAGTTCGTTGTAGAGGAGCAGGCCCTTTCCGTCAGCCCCCAGGTCGTAGACCGTTGCCGTCGATCCGGCATTGTTGATGAATATCAACTTGCCAAGCACTGTTGCATTCCTCAGAAGCGCCGAGGTCTCGGTCTGGTTAGGAGAGATCAGGATTATCCCTATCGGGGCTGTTGAGTTGAATGTGGCATTTGTGATCTGAAGGATTATCTCGTTGTGCAGCGTGTCCTGTAGCTCCGCCTGTGTAAAGCCGCTCATGTTTGATGTCCTGAAGAGAGGAGCAACGGAGCCGGCATTAAAGCCGACACGGTTGTAGAGCGTTATCGGCGAGATGACCTGCGCGGAGTGGTAGTTGACGGTCATAAGGAAGTAGATTAAGGTGAAGAGCATGGCGAGCGCGACGCCCCATCCGTAGTGCCCCTTATGCCTCGATCTCTGCATTCCATGGGTCGTCGCGGTCCTCTTCTTTGATGGGAATCCGAGCCCGTACTTGCCTGATATGAGTATCATCACTATTATGGAGATGTAGAAGAGCAGGACGCCTGCGAATATGTGGATCGTGAGTATCGCGTTGCTCGGTCCGTAGTAGAACCATGCCATGGTTATGCCGAGCATTCTCAGTACGTTCAGGAGAAGCACAAGGCCGAACCCGCTCGCAACCCACATGGCCTTCTTGGCCAGCTTTCCTTCATAGAGGTAGGCGAGCGGGGCTAGGAACATTATCGTTGCGATGAGCACGCCTATGCCTACGCACGTCTGGCCTATCCCTACGGCATAGCTGTTCGCGGTTATGGTGAACGGAGCGGTGTAGCTGACGTGCGCGAAGAATGGCTTGATGATGTTGTATATGAAGAGGGTGTTGCCAACGACAAATCCGTAGTTGGCCGAGGAGAGCCAGATCAGCAGGCTGGGCGACGCGAAGAGCGCGTAGGTCATTATCGCCTTGAACTTGCCGATGTTCCTGAGCCCGAAGATCAGTATCGCAAGCGAGGCGATGAGGAGCGGGAAGAGGAGCATGTCTATGCGGAACGAGAGGTAGAGGAATGAGAGTGAGATACTGAGCCAGAGGGTGAGAAGCACGAAGATTGCGAAGAGCGCAATCCCGATAAGCGCATCGCGTCTCCTCACCTCCGGTATGATATCCTCCTTGAGTATGAATATTGCAAAGAGAGGGAGCATCAGCATAGGCACGACTATGTACGTCGAGAAGTCCGAGTCGCTTATCTGCAGCGGGGTTACGTAGAACGAGTTTATCAGCGCGGCGATTATGAGGATCGTGAATAATATGATCCCGAATCTCTTGCCGTACGCCATCTAGACACCAAATGCCCTCAGTCGATATGGACTTCATCATTATTCAGCAGTTACTCTTGTCTTCACGGGGCAGTGCTAATATGCTTTATCAGGTATATATATCCTTAACCCGGAGGTATGACCATGCAAGAAAAACGGTTCAGGTACGTCTCTCACACGGCCGATGTTGCATTCGTAGCTTATGGCAAGACTTTCAAGGCCGCGCTCCAGAATGCGGCCCTCGCATTGCTGAATGTGATGCTTGACGTGAAGAAGGTCGAGGGCGTCGAGATGAAGGCTAAGGTGAAGCTGATCTCGGAGGATGCTGGAAGCAGGGAGGACCTTGTCTGGTTCATGCTTCAGGACGTCCTCTCAATAATAGACGCGGAGAAGCTGAACGCGTTTGGAATGGAGGTTGAGAGCATAAACGAGACGGGATCCGGAGTCTCGGCAAAGGCTAGGCTTCTGTACAAACCAGTCGAGGCGGACTTCGCCATGCTCTCCGTAAAGGCGGTGACGCCGCACGGGCTTAAGGTTGAGAGGACCAAGACCGGTTACTCGATAAGTGTTGTTGTCGACGTATGACTGCAATCACGCAGGCGGGAAGACTGAATCCTGATGGAAAGCCGTATATACTTGAACATGTCATATAGTATCAGCATGAGGCGGTCCGGATGGCTGCTGAAACACGTGTCGAAAATGCAATAAGGAAGGCGACGGAGGATTACAGGAATAGCGAGGTCTACAAGCAGCACAAGCACGGAAGGCGCTGCATGAACATAATAAAGGGGGTCATGGCCCGCAACGAGGAGACCATAATGGAGGTCAGGCAGAGCCACTTCAGGTCCATTGCTCCTGACAGGTTCATTATCACGAACAAGAGGATAATGCCCGTGCGGCCATCGTTGTTCGGCCTCTACACGGGAAAGAACCTCTTCTCGCCCACTGATATAGCGTTCATACCATACCAGCACGTCATAAGCGTCATAATATCCAGGGGCATCTTCTTCTCGACGATACACATGAGGATAATCGGTTCTACAGAGAGCAAGTCGGCCATACGGGAGGGAGAGCTTGAAGGCCTCTGGCACAACGACGCATTGAGATTCGCAAACTTTATCGAGGACGTCATAGGCGCCGAGGGGCCCGACCACGAGAAGGAGGCGGAATCGGAGAAGGTTGAGATTGCCCAGCAGCAGCACTGGACTAAGCCTATGGACAATGAGCCGCTCGATGAGGTCAGGATGGTGAACCTTGACGAGGCCAGGAGGATAGTGGAGGACAGGGGCCTGAAAGTGATCTGGCTCGGAGTAGAAAATGTGCACAGGATAGGCATGCTCCTTGACGTAAGCGAGTCTCGCGTCGAGAAGCTCGAGATGACGCACATGCCCTCAATGGACGCCGAGAGCCTGCAGGCCCTCAAGGACAGCGTCCTGGTCTGCTACGACGACAGCGTGGCATCCCACATGGCCAGGTTCCTGAAGAAGGAGTACGGCGTGGACACTTACGTGCTCGAAGGAGGCATAAAGGAGGTCGCAGTTGCCTACCAGAAGGAGTTCAGCGGATAGATTATAATGCTGCAGGATATTCTAGAGCCCCCAGCTTGCCTTCCTTGTCGGAGAGAGCCTTATTATCACGTCCTCTCCCCCCTTTATCGGGTTCTTCTTGTAGTAATCGTGATCGGTATTGAGGAGATGCATCGCCTCGGTGAACTCGTCGCCGTTCCCGAGTATCTCTGCGGTTCCCTGGAACGTTATCCCATGCACTCTCCTCCCGTACACGTCTATCACTATTGATATCCTCTTGTTCACCTTGAGGTGTTGCAGCTTCTTCGTTCCGAAGTCGGTCGCAAAGTAGATGAGGCCCTTATGGAACGAGTAGAGGACAGGAGTTGTCTGCGGCCATCCGTGCTCAGAGACCGTCGAGACCCTCCCCACCTTCTCTGACCTGATGAACTCCGTCTCCTTAGCCGTAAGTTTTATCATAAAAATCGACTTTACTGGATCGACCTTGTCGCCATTATGCCGTTGGGAGTCATGTCAAGCGTTATCGGCGATCCATCGTACTTCGAGTAGCGCATCTTCTGGACCGAGGCCGTGTGCCTGACCGATGTTCCGTCCCTGGTGTTGACGAGCTTTATGACTCCGTCGAACATCGACTGCTCGAAGAGGCCCGGCATCTCCCCCCTGTCCGGCGGAACCTCCATCGTTATTATGCTCGTGACGCCAAGCTCGTGGAAGCTCTGCGTCATGTAGTTCACTATCCTGGTAAAGCTCCTGTCGTCTTCCAGAAGGGCCCGGAGAAGGCTCAGCGAGTCCACTGCTACCAGTTGCGCGTTGGAGTCCTGAACCGCCTTAAGCACACCCGCAACGAATGTCATCTCGTCCTCCTTCGTCTTTATCTGCGCGTTCGTGGTGTCCTCTGCTATCGTGAGCGCCCCGCTCTGCATCAACGGGCTTATGTCCCTTATGTTAGCGAATGCGCTGTTGACGTTCCTGAGCACGTCCGATCCCTTCTGGTCTATTGCTACGTATACGCACCGCTTGCCCTGCTTGGCATTGTTGTATAATAGATGAAATGCCAGAAGCGACTTCCCTGATCCTGACTCGCCGATAAGGAGATTCTGGCTCCCCTGCGGAATTCCACCGAAGAGCATACTGTCAAGCTCCTCTACCCCGGTCTTTAGCCTGTTGCCCCCATACCCCTGATTCTCCAATGGTGTCGTCATTCTTACCACGTAACCCGTCTGAGCATGGTAATACTACTGAGTCAGTCAGATTTAAGTACCCTCCCTCTGAAGACCCACAACCCAGACACTATAATATCAGCGTTTTCTCATATTTAAAGGCTACTTTTGCCGGTTCTGTCAACAAACTCGTCTGTTTTTCAGGGCTGTCGCATTTTGTCAGTTTTACCGAAACGTTGCTACTACCTTTTCAAAATCAAATTCCTATTTATATCCAAAGCGAAAGCTCGGTTTCTTGGGGTGGATGAATGACAATTATGGATAAAATTAAACATTTCTTTGGGGCAGAAAGGAATAAAAAGTTCAAAGATGATGAAGTAACCATGCCAAGACGTAGAAAAAGAGTGAGCTTTACCACATGGTATGGTGATAGGGTTACATTCTATGTAAGGAGGCGAAGGAGAAGAAAATGAAACGCAGAGTCAATAAACAAAAATTAATTCAAGAAATCAGTGGAAATGTTATCTCCATTCACAAAGAGGTAGAAGATAACCTTGAAATAGATAGAAAAATTACTGATTGTATAGCAAACCTTAACGATTATGACGAAGATGCGCTACTACGTATCCATTTGAAATTGTTTCTTGACTATTCGGAGTATACAATAAAGTATATCCACACTATTCTTGATAGCTTTAAGCTAGTAGATGATACCAAACAATATAGAATAGAACTTATGGGGTATGAAAAAGGGCACAAGCAATTATCAGACATAACTCGTGTAAAAAAAGAAGATGTTGCTAATGGTAAGGCACTTTTTGGCGGTCTGGTAGAATTGGCAGATATATTAGAAGCATTAGTCCCACAATTTAAAAGCACGGAGAGAAGAAAATTCATATACTATTTCTCACCACTTGCAACAGTGGTATCTGCGGTTTATATCGCAGTTATTCAGTTACTGACCTCTTTCCCAGACCCTATTAAAATTGCACTCTTAATCTATCTACCTGTAATATTAGCTGGCCTCTGGCTTTTGTTAAGAAGGTATCTGAGATGAGGATAAGTCTTGATAATTACTTAATTTTATCAAGCTTAACCACCTATTCCTCTCAACACCTATGCTTATCCCAGCTACCTCTGATGGTGTAAGCCCATTCAAAGCCACGTGTGGCTTTACGAAGTTGTAATAGGTTTTCCAATTCTCAATATATCTATCTGCGGTCTTTTCGCTCTTGAAGCCACGAATAACTTTATCTCTTTCCCTGAATGTTGCATGGTATCTTTCTATCATCTGATTATCAACTTTCTTGGTTATATGGTTCACTCCAACTCTGTTATTGAGGACAAAGTCATGTGCATGAGTTGGGAACTCCCTTCTTATTGCCTTCTTGTAAAATTGTCCTTTATCAGTAGCTACGAAGTCGGGCTTTTGTGAGATAACTGCCTTTGCCTTCTGAATAATGCCTCTCGCATCCTTTATTCTTCTTACTTTGGTTACCTGCGTTGCAAGTAAGAACCTCGTCTTATTATCAAGAGCATTCCAGCACCATTCATTATCCTTGCCTACCTGTATCATCTGCTCGTCTATGTGCATGATGTCGCTTGTCTGGGGCTTTAGATTTGCTGTGTAATTGTTTATCTTTGCCATAAAGCGATTAATCCAGCGTCTTACTGTTTCGTGGTGCAGTTTTAAGCCAAAGTTCTTGTATAGCGTATCTTGTATATCCCTAAGTGAATTGCCCTTGTAATACATATCAAGGACAAGACAGACCATTCTTGCGTTGCCTTTAAGGTGCTTTGTAAGGTCTAATATGAAGTAAGCACCACAGTTAAGGCACTTATATTTCTGCTTGCTACCTGACTTGTTCTTGCGTATGCCCTGTTTGCTTATATTTGGGCTTTGGCACTCTGGGCATTCCTTCTTGTCTATTATGCCATCAAGGTTGAAATCTTCCGTTTCTACCCTGTTTTTGAGCTTGTTAAAGAAGATTATGGCATTTATGTGCTTGCAGTATAATCCTCTCTCTTTGCACCTATTCATATAGTCAGGGCAGGTGCATGAATAAGCGTCTAAGTGCCTAACTTTATACTGTGAATTGCCATCTGAAGAAGGTACTATGTAGGTAGTAGCATTAACTACTTGTGGCACTCTTTCTTTGAGTAATGCCAATCCTCTCTCTTTTCTTACCTTTGAAAGCCCTTCAAGGTCTGTTTGTTCTGCGACCATAATTATCATACTTACAATATTTACTATACGTATTATGAATAAACAGATATATAAACCTTTGCGTATAATACGTATAGTATGAGAAAGCAGAAGAAACCAATAGAAAAGGCAGTTCCTAAGACAATAACATTATTGCCCAAGCATCAGAAATTTATAGAGGAAAAGAGTATTAATTTATCCCGTTTTGTTCAAAAGGCTTTAGATGAAGAGATAGAGGCACAGGGTTGGAAAGAGGAATAAAATGCAAAACCAAGAAATAGCTACAAACAGGGGGGATACAAAACTATATCTGTTATCAAAAGAAAATATATCAGAGGTAGAATTATATTCAAAAACGTATAGTAAATATTGTAAGTATGATAATTATGGTCGCAGAACAAACAGACCTTGAAGGGCTTTCAAAGGTAAGAAAAGAGAGAGGATTGGCATTACTCAAAGA
>JAJZKF010000105.1 GCA_021804305.1 Microcaldota archaeon
TCAGGTATTATTCCAGAATTGTGACGCCTCAGACAAAGGTAAAAGTGATAACCTTCGTGCTCGTGGAACGATTTGACTGATTTGCGCGTTTCCTTTTCCGAATTTATCAAAATTTGGTACGAAAATCGCAGAAAAAAGCCATTTATTCTTGTTCTTTTATATTTATCCATGTAAAAACACAAACTGTTTTGTTCTTATCTTGTAGTACAGTAAACATAAATTTCCTGACGGTACATTGACTACTCTTAATCCAAGGATTTACATAAGGCTTATAAAGGTTGTGTGACTATTTTTAATCGGCGATTACATGGGCGACCTGATAAATGACATACTGGGGCAACAGAAGGAAACTGAAGAGGTATTCAGTTCGGCACAGATAAAGATTGTGACGGCTGGATTAGGAGGAGCTGGAAACAACATGGTGAATCGGCTTCTGAAGTCTGGTGTGAAGGGCACCGATTTCGTTGCGATTAACACGGATGCACAGCACTTCAAGATAATCGATGAGAGGATAAAGAAGGTTCTCATCGGAAAGACCCTGACAAGAGGCCTTGGAGCTGGAGGCGATCCACTGCTCGGCGCAAAGGCGGCAGAGGTAGACAGGCAGCTGATAGAGAATGCGATAAGCGGTTCACAACTCGTATTCCTGTGCGCAGGAATGGGAGGAGGAACAGGAACAGGTTCAATACAGGTTGCGGCGCAGATTGCAAAGGAACAGGGAGCAATCGTAGTTGCGATGGTAACATACCCATTCGACCTTGAGAGGATAAGAAAGGTAAAGGCCGAGGAGGGAATCCAGAAGCTGAGAAAGTTCTGTGATAGCGTCATAATACTGGATAACAACAAGCTGGTGAAGCTAGTGCCTAACCTGCCGATGAATGATGCGTTCGCTCTTGCTGACGAGGTTCTCGCAAAGGCGATAGGTGGACTCGTCTGGACAATAACCCAGCCGAGCCTGATAAACATAGACTTCGCTGATGTCCGCGCGATACTAGGAGGAGGCCAGGTCGGCTTCATAGCAGTAGGAAGCGGAAAGGGCAATGACAAAGTGAACATCGCATCGGAGTCGGTGCTGAAGAACAAGCTTCTTGATGTAGACTTCGAGGGCGCATCAGGTGCTCTGATACACATCTCTGGAGGTGCATCCCTAACGATAGGAGATGCGATAAAAGCTGGAGAGATAATAACGGAAAGGATGGATCCGAAGTCCAACATCAAGTGGGGAGCAAGGCTCATACCGGGAATGGACGACCAGATAGAGATAGTCGCGATAGTCACCGGAGTGAAGGGCTCATCCATAATAGGAAAGCTTGAGGAAAGGAAGGAGACAAACTTCAACAACATTGAAATGATTGGCTGATGCCTTTCGTTTCTTTTATTGTTTGTGATTGGTGGTTTGATGATCGAAGGCACAAATGGCGACGAGGACTTCACGGCGAAACTTGCCGTAGTTGGATTGGGAGGAATGGGTTCCAACCTGATAAACAGGTTGTATACCAATGGCATCAGGAGCGCTACGACCATAGCGATAAATACCGATGCCAAGCACCTCAACATGATAAGGGCACACAAGAAGATGCTGATAGGCAAGGAGATAACCAACGGCTTGGGAGCCGGGGGTTTCCCTGAGCTGGCAGCCAAGTGCGCCGATGCCAGCAGGGCAGAGATAACAGAGGCGATAAGGGGCTACGATATGGTGGTCCTTGCAGCCGGTATGGGAGGAGGAACGGGAACCGGCTCGGCTGCGCAGGTCGCTCAGATGGCAAGGGAGCAGGGCTCCCTGGTAGTCGCGTTCGTAACCTATCCATTCGGATTGGAGAGGAGCAGGAAGCTGAAGGCCGACTGGGGTCTTGAGCAGTTGAGCAAGAATGCCGACACGACAATAGTCATAGAGAACGACAAGCTCCTTAGCTATGCGCCGAACCTGCAGGTCGAGAAGGCTTTCGAGCTTATAGACAATGTAGCGGGCAACGCGGTCAAGGGAATCGCTGACACGATATCCATGCCAAGCCTGATAAACCTGGACTTCGCCGACCTTAGGGCAGTCATGAGGGATATGGGAACGGCCGTGATCAACATAGGAATGGGCCAGGGACCGGACAAGGTCGAGAAGGCGATAAGGAGCACACTGACCCACCCGCTGGTGGAGGCCGACCTCGATGGAGCGAAGAGCGCCATGGTGCACGTCACAGGAGGCACGTCCCTTACGATAGAAGAGGCGACAAAGATAGGTGAAGGCGTGACGGAGAGCCTTGACGCGAAGGCGAACGTGATATTCGGAGCCAGGCTGGTACCTGAGCTGCAGGACCAGATAAGGGTGATGTCCATAGTCACCGGGGTTAAGCCGATATTCGGAAGCGCGCCGAGGATGTCAGAGGAAAGGGCACCCGCAATGGCACTGGACTACCTTGGAAGGATTCTCTAATCGATTCCTTCCTTCTTTCTTTTCTTCCTTACTTTTCTTCTATTCCTTTATCCATTCCTTACCATTTTACCGTCTATTTATTATGTTCCGCAGGATGGGGTTCCCACGACAATACCTATATAAATGTGTTCTGGTGAATATCACTACCCAGTGATGACGAACTGTCTCGATGATTGTGGAAAAACGTGATTATGTCCATATCGGCTGAGGGGAAGGATTACATACGTAATATGTTTTAAATGTTGCGGGCTAATAACCTGTGTTCTGATTAACTTTAGAGTGGTTATTGAATGAGTGATGAAGGCGGTGTAGAGAAAGGCTCCGCGAAGGACCTCAGAGTGGGCAAATACATAGTGATAGACGA
>JAJZKF010000106.1 GCA_021804305.1 Microcaldota archaeon
TACCTGTTTCTTATTCCAAATACGGCCACGAATGCCATATATACTAATGACTGGTATAGCAATTACATCACCCCATAGCCAACGGCATTTATATAGTTTAATCTGACTAAATATTAGCATGGCCATAAAGCTTCAAAGCGCCATGGAGTACCTGACCACTTATGGTTGGGCCATTCTGATAATTGCAATAGTTCTAGTGGCGCTTTTCCAGATAATAAATTCGGCTCCTTCACAGCTGCAGACGTGCCTTATGCCTGCTGGATTTGCTTGCCCCGCATTCTATTTGGCTTCAAATGGCGTGCTATTCGTAAATCTCATACAGACCACCCAGTATCCTATAACTGTAACTGCCTTGGGTTGCGTAAATCCAGAGTCCCTAAGCTATATGTACAATGCCAACCAGATTACCCCGTACAATTCGATATCCATGCCTATAGGGTCAAATTACACTTTCAGCATACCTTGCTGGTCAAACAGCACACAGTATTCCGGCACAATCGGGCAGATATTCTCGGGCTATTTAATAGTTAATTATACGAGCGCCTACACCAATTTCCCAAGCACCATTTATGGGACCTTGCGGGTGGCAGTCTCGAGCTGATGTCTGATGAGATGCCCGTTCTGCAAAAGCAGCAATACCGAGGTTCTTGACTCAAGAGAGGTGCTAAGCGGGGCAAGCATACGAAGAAGGAGGGAATGCGAATCCTGCGGAAAGAGGTTCACGACATATGAGAAAGTGGATCTTGAAGAGATAATAGTTATCAAGAAGGACAATACAAGAGAGCCGTTTGATAGGAACAAGATACTCCACGGAATAGTTATTGCAGGCCAGAAGCGTAACATAAGCCGTGAGCGCATGGAGCAGATAGTGGAGAAGATAGAGGCCAGGATACGCGCAAAAGGCACCAAAGAGATCGAGAGCAGAAAGATAGGAGACATGGTAGTCAGGGAACTCTTTGGCATAGATCCCGTGGCTTACATAAGATTTGCAAGCGTATACAACAACTTTGATTCTCCAGACGAGTTCAGGAAGCACATACGCATGTTTCGAAAGTCCTCAAAGAAGAAAGCAAAGTAACCGGCCGGTTACTCGCACTTCGTGTATCCACACTCCCTGCAAATGATGCACCCATTCTCATTCACCAGTGACATCTCCTTGCACTGAGGGCACTTTTCAGGGTTTATCTTCTTTCCTTCATGCACGCTAGCCGGAATAGGCATCTGCTTGCCCATGCTGGTCTTGCCTATCCCGTCCTTTTCCTGTTCGGGCTTGAGCAGCGCAGCAGCAGTGGAGGGCGTAACTATCCCTGCCATTATCTCCAAAGCCTTTGCTATCCCGTCAGGCACGCTGTAAACCTTCATTCCCCTGTCCCAGACTATCGATGAGCTTGACTTTATGCCTTTCAGGCTCGCAACTACCTCTTCAACGCTCCCGCCAAGCTGCAGATACTTGCTTACCAACCTGCCTATGGCTTCCGTGTAGCTCTTCTCGTCCTCTCCGCTCTTGCCGAGGTTTATGAAGACCTCCCTCATTGACACCGAATCGAAGTTAGCTGTCACATAAAGCGCTCCGTTTGGCATCTTAACCTTCATCGTCTGCCCGGTAAGCAGCCTGTCCCGCCTCCATTCCTCGCTCTGGGATTTCTCAGCAGTGGAGTCAGGTGCCTTTAGCCTTCTTTGCTGTTCGTCGTCAGTTATCAATATGCCTTCTCTTGAGCCTTCCCTATAGACTGTTATTCCCTTGCATCCGGCCTCCCAGGCCTTGAAGTAGATGTTGCTGACCTCTTCAACAGTGGCTTCTGCAGGCAGGTTCACAGTAGATGATATTGCGCTGTCTATGTGCTTTTGTATAGTTCCCTGCATCTTTACCCTGAACTCCGCCTTTATCTTATGCGCAGGCACGAAAAATTCAGGAAGCTCTCCTTCATCCGCCACATTGAATAGCTTCATGTACTCCATCGCAAGCGGATGGTACACCTTGAAGTACTCCTGGCTTAGGGATTCGGACCTTCTGGTGTAGCTGAATGCAAATATCGGCTCTATGCCGCTTGACGTTCCGGCAAGCACGGATATGCTCCCAGTCGGAGGGACAGTCAGTATAGCCACGTTTCTTAGCCCTTTTGTTACTATGTTCTCCCTGAGCTCCTTCTGGAGCCCCTTTATGAACTCCATAGTGAGGTGCTTTTCCGCATCAAACAGAGGGAAGGATCCCTTCTCCTTTGCTATGCTCGAGCTCTCATCGTACGATATGTACTTTACTCTGTCGAATAGATCGTCTATGTAAGCAAGTGCGCGGTCGCTGTCGTATTTTATCTTTAGCTTTACGAGCATGTCTCCAAGTCCTGTTATTCCGACGCCTATCCTCCTGCTCTTACGACCTGCTTCAGCCTGCTCCTTTAGCGGATGCCTGTCGCTGTTGTAATCAAGCACATCATCAAGGAATCTTACCGCATACCTGACTGTCTTCTCCAAAGCCTGCCAGTCCAGCGCAGCCCCATCGCTGAAAGGATTCTGCACAAAAGCAGAGAGATTTATGCTTCCAAGGTCGCAAGCGCCATATGGCTGCAGCGGCTGCTCCGAGCACGGGTTCGTGCTTACGACGTCCATTCCATTGTACTCGCTAGGGGAGTATCTCTTTACAGTGTCCCAGAATATGAGTCCCGGCTCTGCCCAGTCCCTTGCAGACCTCACCAGCTCATTCCATATGTCTAGCGCCTTAGCCGTCCTCTCTATCCTCCCAACTACCTTGTTCTCGAATCTTAGGGTGAACTCCTTATTCTCC
>JAJZKF010000107.1:0-1067 GCA_021804305.1 Microcaldota archaeon
TCCCTGAATGCCGCGACTTTCTCCTCTATACTTCCACCGATTCCAGATACTATCGCGCCAGCATGACCCATTTTTCTGCCTCTGGGTGCATACCTGCCTGCCATATAAGCCACAACCGGTTTTTTTATCGATCCATCTAATACCATCGATGCGACTTCTTCTTCCTGCGACCCGCCTATCTCGCCTATGAGCAATATCGCTTTAGTCTCCCTGTCTTTCTCAAAGAGCTTACATACCTCAGAGAACCTTAGACCCTGCACTGGGTCTCCTCCCACTCCAACGCATGTGGATTCTCCAAGCCCTGCCTCAGATATCCGCGAAGCCATCTCATACATCAGAGTGCCGCTCCTGGAAGCTATCCCTATCTTTCCTGGGGAAAAAACAGCCTCAGGTACAAAACCTATCTTAACCCTCAATGAAGGGTCTATTATCCCTGCAGTATTTGGTCCTATAAGAATAGCTCCTGCTCCTCTCGCTGCAGCGACCATCCTTACCTCGCTGTGCAACTGTATGTTTTCCGGAGGGGCCACAACAAGCTTTATCCCTGCATCGAGGGCCTCTAGAGCTGCCTCAAGCGCCGCGGCAGGCGGGACGAAAAGAACAGAAGAATTCGCGCCAGTAGCCTTGACAGCTTCGGATACCGTGTCGAATACAGGCACTCCATGGACATTTCCGCCGCCTGCGCCAGGCCTGACTCCACCCACTACGCGCGTGCCGTACTCCAGCATAGAGAGCGCATGCCTGCTGCCGGCATTGCCAGTTATGCCCTGTACTAGGACTTTAGTATCATTATTTAGTATTATTCCCATCAAGCATCAACCGCAGCCCTCACGGCACTCTCCAGGTCTGCAAAATTGCGTATTCCGCATCTTAACAGAACTTCTTCCCCTTCACTAACCTTGTTCCCTGCCATCCTTACGACAATCTTTAATCCAGGCTTCTTATCCTCTACAAACCTGCGCACTCCTTCCGCCATCTCATCGCACCTGTTCAGTCCTGCAAAGAGGTTCACCAGGATTGCCTTCATAGATCCGCGTTCGCTGAGAATGCAACATGCTTCATACAAG
>JAJZKF010000107.1:1077-2776 GCA_021804305.1 Microcaldota archaeon
TGCGCCAGGTCTAAAAAGTTTGCAGGCTTTCCACCAGTCATGCTTATCATGTCCAGCGTGGCCATCGCAAGCCCTGCGCCGCTGCATACTAATCCTATATCCCCTCCAATATCAACATAAGACCATCCTCTCTTTCGCATCCTTGCCCCTATGCCATCCCTTACCTCATCATGGCCTATCTGGGCATTATCGAGTGATATAACCGCATCAAGGGCTATCAGTTTCCCGCTGCGGTCTACCCCTGCCGGGTTTATCTCTACCGTCTCCGCACCGTAAGCGCAGAATATCCTGTAAATCCCCATGATAAGCCTACTCGCCTCTTCCTTCTCGTCAATGCCTGCTGCCTCTATAAGCCTATGTGCCTCATCAACCCCGAATCCTTCGCTGAGATCAAAATAATACTTCTCCAAAGATGCCTTGCCGTCCTCAACGTTGATGCCTCCATTACCTGCTATTGCGACTGCCTTAGCGCTTGCGAAATCAAGCGAGAATGCAAAGTAATATTCCTTAGAAGCATCCACGCGCTCCTCTATTATGAGGCTCTCGATAACATGCCCGTCCACATTCAAACCAAGCATCCGCATCGAGGCTTCTGCGGCATCATCCCCGGAAGAGACAAAAGAGACAAGCCCCCGCTTGCCCCTCCTCTTTATCCCAATAGGCTTTATCACTGCATTACTTCCCAAAGCATTAAATCCGCGGATTGCATCTGCAGCCGAGAATACCTCGAAGCTGAGAGGTACGCGTATTCCCTCTCTCTTAAAAACCGCTTTTGCATCAGTCTCCTTTATATTCACCAGCCTTCACCCTACTGCGAAATCAAGCATATCCGCTGCCAATGCGTACTCGGACAGCATCAGATATATGTCCAAATCCCATATTTAATTAAGGGCACGTGCATCGTCATATAACGTTGCAGAGAAACTGCAGATAAGTCATCTGCGCCCTTTCAGGAAAGTTACTCCTCCGTCTTTCGAGACGCTTACCGGTGTGCATTCGAATCCCTTCTTCCTAATGCATCCGCAAGTTTCCTCAGCGCACAGCACTATTGCCATTCCGCCCCCGCCTCCGCCGCTGAGCTTGGCTCCGTACGCTCCGCAGGCCTTCGCACAAGAGACTAACCTGTCCAGTCCATCGCTCGAGACTCCAAGCATCGCAAGCGCATCATGATTGGAATACATCTCCCTGCCTACAGCCTCAATGTCGCCTACCCTAATCGCCTCTATGCCTCTTCTTGCGCATAAGTCTATACTATCAAAAAGCCTCTCTGCATAAGGTGCATCCTTCTCATGCAGCTTTGAGACTATCCCTACCGTCTCCGCAGTGCTCTTTTTAGGCCCGGTATCAACAATCGCAATATTCATACTCGCGCCGAGCTCCTCCCTCCGTACTCCACCTTCCTTGTTGTAGCTTATGCATCCGCCATAGAATGAGGTAGGCACGTCTATCTTCCCGGCATTCTCGTTTCTGTGTATTATCCTGTCGCCGTCAAGCGCACGCTCTATCACGTCCTCTTCAGTGTAAGAACCCTGATAAAGATTTGCGGCAGCAACAGAGAGAGCAACAGAGCACGCCGCACTGCTGGCCAGCCCCTTCTGCACCGGTATCATAGAACGTATCTCGAATCTCTTCGGGCCCACGCTGCCACCGTCAGCGCAGTACCTGCCTATGATAGTGGCGTAAGGCAGGAGCCTTGAAT
>JAJZKF010000108.1 GCA_021804305.1 Microcaldota archaeon
AATTCCAAGTAATCCCCAAGCAATAGCAAAGATATATGCTACTTACGGCTTTTTATTAATTTCTAATGCAGCCGCTGCTGGAAAGCCCTGCAGGGGAAGAGATTTGAACTCTTGCATCCACAAAGGAAACGGGTCCTAAGCCCGTCGCATTTGGCCAAGCTCTGCCACCCCTGCATAAGCATAGGGTGTTCTGTCAAAATATATAAATACGCACAGGAACCTAATAATATACGCGTAAAACAGCGGTGTAAACTGATGATAAATACAAGATACATAAGAGAGAACATCGAAGCCATACGCAAGTCAATGGACGTTAGAAAGAGCGATTACCCTGTAGACGAGATACTCAAGTTTGACGAGGATATAAAGAAGATAAGCGCACAGGCGCAGCAGCTCAGGGCGCAGAGGAACAGAGGAAGCCTAGAGGTCGCGCAGCTAAAAAAGCTTGGCAAGGAGATCGACAGCGCAAAGACCTCAGAGCTTGCGAATGTCAAGGCAAGGATAGACGAAATTGAGCAGCAGCTGCCCCAGTATCAGAACAGCGTCGATGAGCTGCTTTGGAACATGCCTAACATACTTCATGAATCGGTGCCGTACGGGAAGGACGACAGCGAGAACAAGGAGATAAGGACATATGGAAAGATTCCCGCCAAGAAGCCCACGATGGGGCACGAAGAGGCGCTTTCCAAGCTGGGTCTTCTTGACATCGAGCAGGCGGCAAAGGTTGCCGGATCCAGGTTCTTCTATCTCAAGGGCAGTCTAGCGCTCCTCGAGCAGGCACTTATCCAGTTTTCAATAAAGGAGCTCAGTAACAAGGGATACACGCTTGTCGCCCCTCCGATGATGATGAAGAGAGAATACTACAGGGGAGTGACTGCACTCGGAGACTTCCAGGAGATGCTTTACAAAGCAGCTGAATCTAAGGAGGCAGAAGAGAAGAAGGATGCTGAGCACATAGATGAGGAGCTTTTCATGATAGGCACATCGGAGCACCCAATAGCAGCAATGCATGCCGGCCAGGTATTCTCCCAAAGGAATCTCCCGAAGAAGTACATAGGATTCAGCCCATGCTTCAGGCGCGAGGCCGGTGCCCACGGAAAGGACACGAAGGGAATATTCAGAGTGCATCAATTCTACAAGGTGGAGCAGTTCGTCTTCTCAACGCAGCAGGACTCATGGAAGATATTCGACGAGCTGATAGCTAACGCAGAGGACCTCTACAAGAAGCTGGAGCTACCTTACCGCATAGTCAATATATGCACCGGAGACATCGGAATAGTCGCTGCGAAGAAATATGACCTCGAAGCCTACATGCCCGCGCAGGGCAGATATCGGGAGATGGTATCATGCTCAAACTGCACGGACTGGCAGTCCATGCGTCTGGACATAAAATATGACGAAGGCGGGGAGAGGAAATATGTTCATACCCTAAATTCCACTGCAATAGCCACAAACCGCACCATGGTTGCCATAGCAGAGAACTACCTCAACGAGGACGGCACCATCACAGTGCCTGATGCACTGGTGCCATACATGGGAAAAGACAGGATAGGATAGCGTATCAAGGCTGACACAATGCCGATAAAAGCATTAGTTATAGATTTAGACGGTACTCTCTACGAAGGAAGCGAGCTTGCCGAGATATCCAAGGCAAACATGAAAAGAGTGCACACATATCTGAAGAGAAGGGGGATCCTAGGATCCGTTCCAAAAACTCTCCTCTGGAGGCTTGACAGGAGAATGAAGGAAGGAAAAATCTCAGGGAGCGTAATATATCTGAGCAGGAGATACCATATCGACGAGAAAAAGTTCAGCGATTATGTTAATAACATACACCCTAGGAGCTTCAGGATAAGGAACGACAAGAAACTGATATCATCGCTTTCCTACCTGTCCAAAAGTTACGAAATATGCGTCTTCACAAATGCGCCTTCCATATGGGTAAGGAGGGCGTTGAAGGTAATCGGGCTGAACGGGCTTGTTAAATGGAAAAACGTGGTGCACCAGGAATCGCTAAACGACCATATGAAACCCGATCCTGAGGCATACAATATAATGCTGCACAGACTCAGGCTCAATAAAGACGAGGTAATATTCATGGATGACCTAGAGGATAATGTTGCGGCCGCAAGGAAGATGGGCATAAAGTCTTTCCATGTCCTGAACAAGAGGGGAAGCAGGAGAACAATATACTTAATATTGGATAAAATAAAGAGCAATGCATACTAAACGAATGCAACATGGTAGCAATCATGAAGAACGAATATAACGTCCTCAAGGAGATAAAGAGGCTGAAATCAATCAGGGGATACGGCACCGAACTGGTCAGCGTATACATACCAGCAGGATTCCAGCTGTCAGACGAAGTGGCCAAGCTCAGGGAGGAGCACAGCCAATCATCGAACATAAAATCAAAGAGCGTAAGGCTCAATGTTCAGAGCGCGCTCGACAAGATAATGCAGTACCTTAGGCTTTACAGGGAGACGCCGAAGAACGGCCTCGCCGTATTCGCAGGCAACATATCGAAGAACCAGGGAAAGGTCGACATCGAGCTCTTCTCCATGGAGCCTCCGCTTCCCCTTAAGGTGAATATATACCGGTGCGATTCGGTGTTCCTTCTCGATCCGATAGAGGACATAGTAGGATCGAAGGACACATATGCGCTCCTGGTCATGGATGGAAGAGAGGCCACAATAGCCACATTGAAGGGATCCCACATACAGGTCATCAAGAATTCCCTGCC
>JAJZKF010000109.1 GCA_021804305.1 Microcaldota archaeon
TTTCCTCCTCTTTCCGGTCCTGTCCTCCTCAACTGCAGGTATCAATGATGCCTTGTCGCAAATCTCCTCTATGTCTGCTGAAGAGAACCCCATGGTGCATCTTGCAAGCCTGCTGTAGTTTATCCTGGCCAATGGCATGTTTCGCGTGTGGTACTTGAACGCTCCCTTCCTTGTCTTGTAGTCAGGCGGAGGCATGTACACGGATTCTCCGAACCTCTTGCTCCTCTTCAGCGCGGGATCTATGTCCCATGGGGCATTTGTCGCCCCTATCACGAATATGCCCTCTGGATTCTTCTCTACTCCGTCCATCTCCTGGAGGAACTGGTTTACAGCCATGCGCATGAAGCTCTGGCCTTCTCCGCCACCTCCGTCTCCGCCCCTCTTTACCCCCAATGCGTCAAGCTCGTCGAAGAATATTATGCACGGCGTGGCCTTCCTTGCCTGATCGAATATCGCATGCATGTTCTTCTCAGTATTTCCTGCGTACATGTCGACTATCTGGTTTATTGCAGCTATGATTACGTTTGAGCCTGTCTCTCCGCCTATTGCATTGACAAGATAGGTTTTCCCGTTGCCTGGGGGGCCGTAGAATATGACACCCAGGCCTAACTTTTTGCCGTAGGCCTTCAGTAGCTCAGGCTTCCTGATTGCAAGTATTATGTTGTCATGGATGATCTTCTTCTGCCTGTCCATGCCGACCACATCCTTGAATGTTATGCTTGACTTGTGGAACCTTATCTTCTTTAGCTGCCCTTCCTCTATTACTGTTTCATCCTCGCCCTTGCTCTTTGTGATTGAAGGTATCTCAAGATGCTTGTCGGACTTTTTCTTCAGCTGCTCTAGCCTCTGCCTGGCCTGCTCATAATTCGGATTCCTTGACAATGCCTTCTCGTACCACTCCTTGGCGCCCTGGAAGTCATTCTGGTATTCTGCTATTATGCCCATGACATACGGGGCGTCATGGGATTCCGGCTCGATGTCCAGGACCTTCTCTGCATCCCTTGTGGCCTCTTCGTACTTGTTCAGTATTGCGTATGCCAGGGACCTGTTGAAGTATGCGCTTGCATAGCCGGGATCCTCTGCTATCGCCTGTCCGTAGGCAGCTATTGCCTCTTCAAACTTGTTCTCCTCGAATAGGCTTCCGGCCTTCTTGTATATCTCCTTTGCTTTGGGGTTGAGAGTATCGCTCTTTGGCTTTGATATTCCCTCGTGTGATGCCATCTACATACCTTTCGCAACTATTTCGCTTCCCTGCTTTATATACCTTTTTCATGTCTGTCCAGAAGGAGGTTCAGCTCCGCGTCAACTTCCGCTATGCGTGGAGTCTCCCTTGGAACGCTGGTTATTGAATATGAATTGAATTTTTTGAGGATTGTGAGCGCCTCTTCGTGGAGCTTCTTGAGCTCGCGGCTCTTTACCCTGTAGCTTCCCCTGAGCTGGCTCACTACCAGCTGGCTGTCGGAATATACGCTTAATGTGATCCCATGGCCGAACTCGCGCTCAGCGGCCTGGAGGGCCATTATTATGGCCAGGTATTCTGCTTCGTTGTTCGTCTTTATGCCGTTATAAACGGAGTTGTTTGCCAGAAGGTTCCCGTCTTCGTCAAATATCCTGTACCCCGATGCGCTGTTTCCGGGATTGCTCCTTGAAGCACCGTCGGTGTATATATTTATTATCATATATGGCACCGACCCATGATATACGGCAATGATTAAATATATTACTCACTCCTTATTTATAGGCGACGGCATTGGGTGCATGAATGGGAATATTCGATTTATTCGGGAAAAAGGATGTTGCGACTGACTTGAGGAAGCAGATGCCTTACAACGTGAGCACTGAGTTCGTGCCGTACAAGTTGAAGGCGAACAGCAGAGGTTCGTCCACGCTTGCAATAAGCCTGAAGAACACCACACAGGAGCCGGTAATGGGATCTGTTGTTGTAGAAGTGCCGGAAAGGGTAAGCCTCGACACCACGGGCATATCAAGAGAGAAGGAGGTAAGGCTTGGCATGATTGGCCCGGACGAAAACAGGGAGGCCAGGATAGAGATATTCAGCGGGGCAGGGACTGACAGGGGAGAATATACGGTGACCATAACCGCATTCATACACTACAGGGACTATGCCCATGTTCTAAACGCAATGAAGAAGAGGACGACCATAGAGGCTGTCTGATTATTTCTGCAACTGCTGCTCTGGCTTGGGCTCTTCGGCGCTTATGCCCTGCATTATGCCTGCGACATTCTTTGCTATCTCTTCTCCCTTCTTTGTGAGCAGAAGCTTTTTTGTGCGGCCGTGTTTCTCGGATGACACTAAGCCATGATCCTCGCAGATGCCTATGAACTTGCTGGTATGGACATATGTGACTCCTGCCTCACCAGCCAGGTCCGCTATGTGCCACTCCCTTGTCTGGTTGGACAGCGCCATTATGAGCTTCGCCTGCTTTTCCTTCAGAAAGAGCATTCCGACTGTATCATCCATAAATGAAGCTTGGAATACTATACATATATAAATATTACATCGACAAGTATACTAGTGTAGAACTAAGGGTGTGTATATGGTAAAATATGTTATAGCGGAGCAGCTCGTAGGAAAGGAAGTCGTGACCAACGATGGATTCGACCTAGGCAAGTTCGTAGATGCAGAAGTCCTTGAATCAACGGGGAAGCTCAATGCATTGATAATAGAGCCTAACGTTGACAGCGAATTCGTTAACAAGCTTGGGATCAA
>JAJZKF010000110.1 GCA_021804305.1 Microcaldota archaeon
CCCTCTATGTGCACCCCTCCTGCGGGTGCTGACGGGAGTGCAGTCGAAGGTCGCAGACTACGCATTCACGACGCTTGATGTGATACCTGGCATGCTGGAATACAATGGCGCGAAGATACAAGTACTGGATCTGCCGGGGCTCATACAGGGAGCGCATATCGGAAGGGGAGGCAGCCTGAAGATAGTCAGCGTCATAAGGATAGCGGACCTGATGCTCTTCGTCATAGACATAAATGCGCACCAGCAGGTATACCAGCTTGTAGACGAGCTGAACATGCTGAACATACGGGTGAACCAGGAGAGGCCGGAAGCGAGGCTGGAGAGGACCGCTGCAGGAGGGGTGCACATAGAGGGAAACGGGCATCGCATCCCTGGCAGGGATGTTATACTGAGCGTTCTCAATGAATTCAAGATATTCAACGGGGATCTCGTCTTTTACCAGGATGTCACGGACCAGATGCTCATAGACTTCGTAGCTGACAATTGCGTGTATATCAGGGGAGTGGTCGCACTCAACAAGATAGACACTGCAGATTCAAGGAAGATAGAGGCGCTGAAGAAGGAGATAGAAGAGAGGACCGGAATGCGCGTGATGCCGATAAGCGCCAAGATGGCAGATAACATAGATGACGTCAAGAAGAAGGTATTCGACGGGCTTAATCTCATAAGGGTGTATCTCAAGCCCAAAGACGGCGGCCCTGACTTCAGCAATCCGATGGTCTTGGACGGAGGGGCGTGCATAATAGATGTTGTCAGGAAGATAAACACGAAACTGGTGAAAAGCATAAAGTATGCCTATGTAAGCGGGCCAAGCTCCAAGTTTGCAAACCAGAGGGTCGGTGAGAACCACAAAGTGATGGACGGGGACATAGTCACCGTTGTATTTGACTTCTAGCCGGTATGTGGATTTGCCTGCGGCTTTCAGTAAGGGTTAAATCTGTTACCAAACACAATATACTCATGGCGATCAGGTATTGGGAGTACGAAGACGCTCCCCTTAAGGAGAAATTGAAGGACCCGAACGTAAGGGACATAGCAAAGATATACTTCGACAATGACACGAAGGCGTACAGGTTTTCGAAGGCATTGTGCGAGGTGAAGAAGAAAAACGAGCTGAGGCTTAAGGACTGTAGCGACGAACTTCCTGTGGCTACATGGAAGAGATATCTTGACTTCGGAGTGATGGTGGGGCTTCTCAAGCATGAGAATGGAGTATACACATTCACTGACAGGTATTCTAGGCCTTTGAAGAACATATCGCTATACATAAAGGCATGGGCTGATATGCCGAAGGAAGAGGACCTGCTGCTGCTATTTGCAAATGCGAGGACGGACAGACAGAAGAAGAGGGGAGGAAGAGGTTCTGCCGAAGCCTCGGGAGGAGACGGGAAAAAACCGGCTCGGGAACAGGCGCAGGCATAGCTACCTCTGCCTGTACCATATCGTCCCGTACTCGCTGTCTTCTACAATTATTCCGAATTCCCTGTTCAGTATTTCCCTTATCCTGTCAGAGTCATCAAACTTTTTTTCCTTTCTTAGGGATTCCCTCTCCTTTATCAGCTTTGCTTCGCTTGGCGAGAGCTTCTCCTTGTATGTCTCCTTCTGCATTATTCCGAACACCCCGCACATGGATATTATTTCATTGACCGCTGATTCCTTTGACTTGGTGCTTATCTTTGGATATGACTCTGCATATGCCCTCAGCTTTTCTATGGCTGATGAAAGCAATGAGAGAGCCAGAGGAGTGTTGAAATCGTCATCCATGGCCTCGTTGAACCGTTTCTTCAGCTCCTTGATTATCGCATCGACCTCGGCGCATGCTATTCCGCTCTCCTCTGCTTCCATGTTGTAGAATATGCTCAGCGATGCATAGGCATACCTGAGCCTTGAAGACGCATTTTTTATGAGGGCGTCGGTGTAGGCCATGTCTTTTCTGTAGTGTGTGGAGCAGACGAGCATCCTCAAGGTCTCCGCGTTGTATTCTTTCAGCAGGTCGCGGATTCTTATGAAGTTCTTCAGGCTCTTGCTCATCTTCTCCCCCTTTATCAGCATTATGCCTGAGTGGAACCAGTATTTGACGAATGGCTTTGCTTTGAACGCAGCCTCTGCCTGTGCTATCTCGTTTGTGTGGTGCGGAAATATCAGCTCTATTGCGCCTCCGTGTATGTCATACTGCTTTCCGAACATAGCATATGTTATTGCGGTGTCCTCTATGTGCCATCCGGGCCTGCCTTCGAGTTCCATCTCGCCGCCTTCCGGCCTTATCTTTATCTTCCAGCTCGGCTCTCCGGGCTTTGAGCCTTTCCATAGCGCAAAGTCGTACGGATTCCTTTTTCCTTCTTTTGGCTCTATTCTGTGCTTCTCGAGCTCTTCCACTTTCATCCCTGAAAGGGTCGTGTAATCGGGAAATTTTGATACGTCATAATATATGTCGCTGCCCAGGACATATGCGTATCCGTTATCGAGGAGCAGCTGTATCTGGTTCTTCATGACTTCTATGAAATCATGCGATCTCGGATATTCGTCCACCCCGGCCTTCACTCCGATTGCTTCCATGTCCTCCATGAACCTGGCTTCGTACCTCCTTGCAAGCTCTATCGGGTCGGTGCCCTCCTCTGCGGCACGCTTGATTATCTTGTCGTCTATATCGGTTATGTTCTGGATGTACCTGAGGTCATATCCGCTCCTCCTGAGCCATCTTGCTATTTGTATACAACACTCTCTC
>JAJZKF010000111.1 GCA_021804305.1 Microcaldota archaeon
AAGATGGCAATTTATCTGTTCTGATTCTGAGAGTATATGCTGAGCATAGTCGATTCAGTATGGGACTTTCTACTCGAGGGCCTAAGCCGGGAGTCGAACCCGATCCAAGGCGCCTGTACCGAGAATATAAGATCATTTAAAGTTATACATTTATATAACTTTAGTTCATTAAACAAATATGGATATTCCTATAGAAGGAATCCTTACTGGCAAGAGACTCGATGTTGCCAGGATGCAGGATGTGTTGATAGAGTTGATATACGACTACATACAGCCAGACGCGATCCTGTATGGAGGCACTGCTGTATGGAGGTGCTATGGAGGAGGCAGGTTCTCTGAAGACATAGATATCTATGTAAACAGAGCATTCGAAAAGAAACTGGGCCAATACCTTCAGAAGAATGGCATGAAAGTGACATGGAGGGATAAGGAACTGCCCTTGCACATTAGAATATCGGATGGCAGAACAGAGGTACTTCTTGAGGCAGGTATCGGCAAGTTTGAGAGCGCAATCTCACAGTACACCAAGGTAGACGGTTCCTCAATTACCCTCTCAACGCTTCAGCCATCTGAGCTTTTCGTAAGGAAGATGGAGGCTTATGAGGGCAGGAGATACATCAGGGACATGTATGACCTCGTCCACCTTACGAATTACATAAGCGGGAACGATTACTATGTAATATCAAAACTCAAGCCGTTTCTCGCAAAGATAAGGAAACCTGTAGACGAGAAGGTCCTGCGTTCACTGGTTTACAAAGGCCAGAAAGATACTTCTTTCGAGAAGATGCTGGACTACCTTAAGAGATGGTCGGATGATATATGACAATGACTTCAGGAAGTATTTCTCGAAGGTGCAGATCTTCTCATTCAATGATGCGAAACGCTTTCTCACTAGAATGGGCGCTTCTGACGCATACATAAAGGTGTTTGTCCACAACCAGATTAAGAGACACGGGCTCAGGAAAGTTGGTAAGGGCAAGTATACCTTCTCTAGCAACGATGCGATAATAGGTTTCGCGTTCAGCCCTTTCTATTACGGGTTAGAGTGTGCACTTACAATTCGAAAGTTGTGGACCCAGATGTCAAACCTGGTGATAGTGACAACCACAAAGGCAGTCCCAGGAATCAGAAGCTCCATGGGCAGCAGGATAATCATAAGACGCATATCAAAGAGGATGTTCTTTGGCATTGAGTGGGTGAATTACAATGGCGTGTTTGTTCCAGTTTCAGATCCAGAGAAGACCCTCGTTGACTTTTTCTATTACAGAATTGGATTGAATGACGAGGACTTGCGGAGCTTAATGCTTGCATGCGATAAGAAGAAGCTTGCAAGATATGCAAGGCGCTCCAACAACAGAGTAAAACTCGCCATTGCAAAAGTCTTTGAAAGATGAGGGCCTAAGCCGGGAGTCGAACCCGATCCAAGGGATCCACAGTCCCCTATGCAAGCCGTTACACCACTAAGGCCACATTTAGACTTACATCGCGCCGGGCTATGAGCTGTGACCGATAACCCGCATTTATCTTTATAGTAGTCATCATATATATTGATTATCCTTCCGTGGTCCGATGGTCTTACTAGCAACTACTGCTGCCATAATCTCGGTGATGCTCTGGATCATCTCCGGTACCATATCAAAACGGATAGCCCGCGGCCTGGGCATCTATATAGTCCCTTTCATAATAGTCACGCTTGGCCTGGCCCCAATGCTGATCGCCACGGTGCTCGTCGGCCAGTACCAGCTAACTCTTGAGAGCGTGGTAGTCGCATCTGTTGCAGGGATCTTCCTGAGCCTCGGGTTCATACTGGCATACAAGGCGCTGGAGACCCAGAAACTCGCCACTACCTCGGCCTTCGGGGAGATACAGCCAGCCGCGTTGGTGATTCTAGGCCTTCTTGTCTTTGGCGAGCACATCACGCCTGTCGAGATCGTTGGCATAATAGTGATCTTCATAGGAGCCACCTTGGTGATAACAACAGAGAAGTTCAAGATAAACAGGGGCCTGCTTCCGGCCTTTCTCTCAAATATCTGCTGGTCGTTTTACTGGATCCTCATGACCTTCTCAGTTATCTCGGCAGGAACGTATGCCTTTCCGCTCCTGATATCCAGAGTGGCGGGCATGGTAATAGTTGTAATCTATCTTCTCACAAACAGGAGGGCGCTCGCAAGCCTGAAGGGTCTTGGCACAAAGATAAAGGGCAGCAGGACCATCGCTGCGCTTGTTGTCCTCACGATAATAGCGGCATTTGCGGATGCCTCCGGAGATACGGTCTTCGGGATTACGATAAGCAGCACGGTCCTTGCCATAGGTGGCGCTCTCGTGGCACTCTCGCCCATGATAACCTCGTTCTTCGGCTTCCTCTTCTACAGAGAGAGGCTCAGGCGCATAGAGATCGTCGGACTGCTGATCATGGTGTCCGGGGCGCTCGCAGTAACGGTATTGTAAAAGGCAGATAGTGCCTGCTGCGTCAGATACAAATAAATAGGCGTTACGGCAAAAGGTAACTGTGGCGGAGTAGCTCAGCCTGGTTAGAGCGCTAGACTCATAAGCACGGCTTGATGAGTGATGAGCTTCTTGCAATGACTAAGAAATCTAGAGGTCGGGTGTTCAAATCTCCCCTCCGCCAGACCCCTCCATGCTATCTTGCAGCATCACAAGGCTTATAAATCTTGGTTGGGCATGCCAAGCATGGTCTTCATAGACAACCTCG
>JAJZKF010000012.1 GCA_021804305.1 Microcaldota archaeon
AAATAGAGGTAGGGCTTAGGATAAACCCGATGTATTCCGAAATCAAGTCCGATCTGTACAACCCCTCTCTGCCTGGCGCCGGTCTTGGGGTACTTCCGGGAGAACTTGAAGGCGAAGATCTTGAAGGCATAGACGGTTTGCATTTTCATGCCTTATGCGAGAACAACGCAGAAGCGTTGTCGCATGTACTGAAACATTTCGAGAAATTTTACGGGAGGCATATCTCAAAAATGAAATGGGTCAACTTCGGCGGGGGTCATCACATAACGCGCACTGACTACAATGTGGGCCTTCTTGTCAGGCTGGTAAAAGATTTCAAGAAACGTTACGGCGTGCAGGTGCATCTCGAACCTGGAGAAGCCGTAGTGCTAAATACCGGCGTGCTGATATCCACCGTACTTGACGTTGTTCATGAAACGGCACTTGGGAAAGGGGAGGGCATGGCTGTTGCCATCCTTGACACATCCGCAGAGGCCCATATGCCTGACGTTCTTGCAATGCCATACAAACCCGACATCATCGGTGCCGGAGAGAAAGACGAGAAGAAATACGGCTACCATCTGAGAGGGATGACCTGCCTCGCAGGCGACGTCATAGGCGATTATTCGTTCGACAGCCCTCTCAAGGCCGGAAGCAGGATAGTCTTCCTTGATATGTCCTTATATACGATGGTAAAGACCACCACGTTCAACGGAGTCCGTCTGCCTTCGATAGCATTTTACAACTCCAGAAAGCAAAAAACGGAGATACTCAGGAGATTCGGTTATGAAGATTACAAACAGCGCCTCTCCTGAGGCCTGTGCGTAAATTATATAAACGAGGCCATCGATTCATCCTTGGTGTCTGCGTGATAGATCTTGTCGTAGGCGGATTCTACGGTGACGAGGGGAAGGGAAAAGTGGCATCGTATCTTGCGCTGAATGACGCTCCTGCATTCTCGCTCCGAACCGGCGGGATCAACGCGGGCCATACCGTGGTTTTCGAGGAGAAAAAGTATCCGCTCAGGACCATCCCTTCGGCATTCGTAAACAGGAAATCAAAACTGGCAATACCCCCTGGCGCTCTGATCAAGCTTGACGTCCTTTTCAAGGAGATGGATGAAACAGGATCAAAGAACAGAGTCATCATAGACGGCCATGCAGCCGTCATAACAGAAGAAGAGGTAAACGAGGAGAAGAGCAACAAGTTTCTAAGCGGTGAAGTCGGCAGCACCGTGCAGGGAGTCGGCAGTGCCGAGTCAAAGCGAATTCTGCGCAGACTCAAGCTTGCAAAAGATTATCCTGAGATAAGCGGATTCATAAAGGACGTACCTCTTGAACTCACAAAGGCTCTTGCAAAGGGGAAGGGTGTGCTTGTTGAAGGAACGCAAGGCCATCTTCTCAGCCTGTATCACGGCGCTTATCCTTACGTAACAAGCCGAAATGCCACCTCTTCGGGAGTATTGAGCGAGGTCGGTGTAGGCCCTAAATATGTCGGAAATGTAATACTGGTATTCAAATCATTCATAACGCGGGTAGGTGCGGGTCCGCTTGAAGGCGAACTATCGCCTACGGATGCCGACAAGATGGGCATGGTAGAGTATGGGACTGTCACGGGAAGGCGACGCCGTGTTGCCGATTTCGATGCAGAGTTGGCCAAGGACGTGGCTTCCATAAACTCGGCTACGCAGATAGCGATAACAAAGCTTGATATACGATTCAAGAACGTGAACGGCATAAAAAGGTACGAAAAACTGCCTTCTGAGGCCAAACGTTGGATCGAAAAGATTGAAAAAGAGGTCGGAATACCTGTTACACTGATAGGTACCGGGGAGGACGTCTACGACATCATAGATCTGCGCGATGAGAAGATATCGGGGCGATAAGCATGCCCCGCACCGAGCGCAGTAGTAAAACCGGACCCAAGCTGGATGTCTCCTATGGTTCAGTTCATTCAGAGAACGTTTCTCCAACAGGGGTCAGGTATGGCACGCGCATGACTCGTATATTTGGAGAGTCAGGTTATCTCCAATCAATACTGGATGCTGAATCTGCCGCTTCAACAGCAATATCCGAGCTTTATCCTGGCAAGGTGCCTCCATCTGCGGCCAGAAGCATACGCAAGGCCGCAAGCGTAAGGCGCGTGAAGCCTGACGAAGTCCACAGGATAGAGGCCCGCGAGACCCACCACGAAACAGCAGCCATAATAAAAGAGCTTTCAAAGCAAGCCGGCAAGAGCGGAGCCTACGTACACTACTCCCTGACTTCAGCAGACGTCATAGAGACCGCCAAAGCAGTTCAGATGCGAAAAGGGCTTGCGATCCTGCTCGAGACAACTGAAAGCCTACGCGATTCATGTCTCGCAGTATCAGTTGAATGGAAAGCCATTGCAGCTATAGCAAGAACCCATGGGCAGCACGCAATACCTGTCTCTTTCGGTATGCCGTTTGCATTCTTCGGTTTCTGCTTAAACAAATCCGTAGAGAGGCTGCGTTATGACCTTGAGAACTGCACCGAAGGAAAGCTTTCAGGAGCCGTTGGCAGCTACGATGTCTCTTCAGACGAGGGCATGGATGGCTTCGAAATAGAGCGTCGCGCCCTCGGCAAGCTGGGTATAAGGCCCTCTGCGGTATCGATGCAGACCCCGCCGCGCGAGAACATATCTTACATTCTGACAGACATAGCCGTACTCGGTGGCAGGATAGCCAGCATAGCCGAATACATCAAGACGCTAAGGCGTACCGAGATACTCGAGCTAATCGAGCCAGTGGACCGCAAATCCGTAAGCAGCTCAGCCATGCCTCACAAGAACGTGCACGGAAACCCTTTCATTGAGGAGAGGTGTATCTCTATATCTCGGACATTGCGCGGGTTCGCATCAACCTCTCTGGAATCGATGCTCAGCGAAGACTTCAGGGATCTTACGGCATCGCTTTCTGACAGAATCTCCATATCCGAGGCATTTGTCCTTGCAGACTATTCTGCCAGGCTTCTTGAGAATGTTATAAGGCGCGTGAAGCCTGAAAAGGATCGCATACGCTCTAATCTGGGTTCCACCTATGGGGCCGTTACTGCACAACGCATAATGAGCAGGCTGATATCAAAGGGGATGCACAGGTCAGCGGCAAGACTCCTCTCCCAGCAGCTTGCGCTCGAAGCCTTGAAGTCTAGAACCGCGTACGCAGATCTTCTTCTTAAGAATGTTGATATATCCGGATTTCTCTCTCATTCAGAGATATCAGAACTTTCCGACCCCCGGACGTATCTCGGAAAATCCTCAGAAATTATAGAAAGGACGTTCTCCCTGTATGCCGGAAGAGGGAGAGGGAAACGGACTATTTTGCATCGTCGAGGCTGATGTCAAAAGTGTGGCTGCACTTAGGGCAGGTGTAATCGTAAAGGTATATGCTGCAACCAGAATTGACGAAGAATTTGGACCTCTGCCCGGAGCAGTCGCAATCGCAGTTTACATTGCAGTGCTTGCACATGTAACTCCCATTAGTCCTCATAGCATTGGGATTATATATCCTTATCGGCCAAATAAAGGCACGGCGCTATGCATGGAAAAGAAGGGCAAAAAACTTTACATGGTGGGTATAGATTCTGCTCCACTGTGGCTTATCAACGAGTTGACCGAGAACGGCATAGCTGCCGGCTTTTCGCGCTTCTTGAAAAACGGGAGTATATCCGAGATGGAATCCACCCTTCCCCCTATGACAGGAGCAGCATGGCCCAGCATATACACTGGACTGCCTCCGGGAGAGCACGGTGTGCCTGACTTCTTTGAGATAAAGGGGGACTATTCGCAGCAGCTAATTTTCTACGACCCGCGCCAGAATCCGCCCTTCTGGGAGCTTCTTGCCGAATCAGGGCTCCGCTGCCTGGTCATAACTCCTGCCACTGACACAAAACTTTCTGACAACGGCAATATAGACATGATCACGGGATTTCCATTGAAGCCTAAGTCAAGCCCATCAATATCCTCTGTAGTTGAGAAGCATGATTTCAGCGGCGAGCCCGATGTTGAGAAGATGATAAAGAGCAGAGATATAAGCATCGCGCAAGCAGCTGGCATACTCGCCGATAGTGCAAGAAGGCGCGCAGCCATCTCGCGCGAGCTCCTCGAATCAGGCAGCTATGACTTCGTTTTCGTATGTTTCACCGAAACGGATAGGATACAGCACTTCGCACTTAGCGATCCGCACCGCCGCACACTTGTCTATTCCGTATATCGCGAAATATCCGACTTCATAAATTACCTTATCGGCATCTCTGATAAAGAGGGAGGTTCGCTGCTACTTGTATCGGATCATGGGGCACAACCGATAGCCAACAAGTTCCTTATAAACTCCTATCTTGAAAAGCACTCCTACATCTCGCTTCCAGAACGGCAAAAAGGAAACGCAAACGGCTCAAGGCTGCACCATCTCGATTTTGATATGGCCAGGACAAAGGCATTCGCGGCACTTTCATACGGCGCAGTATGTTCCATCTGGATAAATGATAAAAGATTCGAATCAGGCGCAGTCCCTGAAGAAGAGCGCCCCAGTGTGAAAGCCGAGCTTATGGACCTCCTGCGCGCCGCAAGAAGTGCGGAAGGCGACAAGGTGTTCTGTGAGGTAATTGATGCCAAAGATTACTACCTGGGCACTACGAAATTCATAGCACCTGACATATTCGTCCAGGCGAAAGAAGGATACGTCATAGACATATTCAGTTTCTCTGATAGCAATTTCCTGAAGCCGGAGGATTCCAAGAGCGGAGATCATACGCGCCATGGCATAATAGGCATACATCCTTCCAGCTCTGCAGTTATGCCATCAAATCCCTGTGTCCTTGATGTGGCGCCTGCAGTTCTCGATTATTTCGGCATAGGGCGCAGGGATCACGGCACAGACCAGGCCTGAAATGTCCTATCCGTGCTTCCGGATCCGCTCAGCCTGCCTTCTCTGACCATATCAACGAGCATGCCTATCTGCTTCTCCATCAGGTCCCTGCGATAAGGATTTGACATGGTAATATCTTCCCTTATGCTTGCTATGCCTTCTTCAGTAATATCATTAAGCTCTTCCTCTGTAGGACGCCTCCCATGCTCGGCTTCGAATGCAGCAAGCCTCTCATGTTCCCTTGTCTCAAGCCTTACTATGAACATTCCGGGTATTCCTTCCCTGATGACAGCCTCTTCTCCATGCGTTCTGATTCCGTCGATAATCATCGGCATGGTCTTAAAGGCAATTGCATTCTGCACTAGCAGCCTAGCCCACACCTCGGGATCTATTTCGCGCATCTTGGTGCCTATCTTCTGTAGAAGCCTTCTGTCCTTTCCCTCCATACCAAAGAGCTCTTTTGCAACCTCAGATATCTTCGCCGATAATGAAGCCCTGTAAATCCGTATCCCTAGCTCGGAGCTCATCTTCCTGGCCATCTCATCTGCATATGTGCTCTTACCGCTAGCCATCCTGCCTACGAATGAGAACGAAGGCATAAGTGTCTCCTCTCCCATGCTTATCATCCAGTAGAGTCTGCAAGCCACGCCATGTAATCCCTGCTGCCGCCATCCATTCTGACCGAAATTATCTCCGGCACCTCGTAACTGTGCAACTCCTTTATTGCGCATTCTACCCTTTCAAAATCCTTCCTCCTCCCCTTAATCATGCAGATCACCTCCCTGTCATTCTTAATGCTGCCATTCCATCGGTACACGCTGTTTGCGGGAATTATCTGCACGCAGGCGGCAAGCCTTCTTTTCACAAGCTCCTTCGCGATCCTCTCAGCATCCTTCTTGCGCGGGAAAGTCGTTATGATCATTGAGAAGTCCGGCATGATGTAGATAATCCAGCAAACAAATATATACATGCAATTGCACAATTGCCTCTGCAATGGATGATGCTGGCTATTCAACTTCATTATGAAAATTTACAATATTTTGTTGTAAAAAAGCAAATGTTTATATATTTAATAGGTTAAACATTGATCATATGTCAAACGTGGAAAAGCTGGTCATCAAGCGGGCAATGAACAGGCCACGCAAAGACGGCATCGATGGCCTTACTGCGCTATTCTGCGAAGTATTCGATCTGTCTGGCAATGATTCCGAACCCGCACTGCTCAAGGAGATAGCAGAGAGCAGCATGAGCGGCAATGGGGTAACGAGCAAGAAACTCAACGAGAAACTGTCCATACCTCGCAGTACAGTCATATACCATCTAAACCGTTTCATATATTCTGGAATAATAATAAGGAAGGGCAGAAAGTACTACCTGCGCTCTGGAGACATGACTGGCACCATCACAGAACTACAGTCGGATCTTATGATGGAGTTCAAGAAGCTCCTGGAATTTGCAGAGAAAATGGATGAGATATTGGAGGAGGAGATGAATGGACGATAAGAAGGCTTCTGAAGAAACCGCCTCTGCTGGAAAGCAGGCATGGGAGAAAGAACGAGAGGAGATGAAGGACAGGTTCCTTCGCCTTGCTGCTGAGTTCGATAACTACAAGAAAAGGACTGCAAAGGAACTAGAAGGCGCAAAAGGCATCGGCAAGGCTGAATGCGTATCACATCTGCTTCCGGTTCTTGATGAATTCGAGATAGCGATAGAGTCGATGGCGCTGAAAAGTGAGAGCGAGAAGGGGATAGCGCTGATATTTTCAAATCTGTTAGATACTCTCCGGAAGGATGGGCTACGTGAGATCAATTCACAAGGAAGGTTCGATCCTTACAAACATGAGATAGTGCTGACAAGGGAGAGTCAGGAGTCTGATGGCACTATCATAGAAACCATAAGGAAGGGATACATGCTCAATGAGATTATGCTAAGGCCTGCTTCGGTTGTAGTCTCGAAAGAGACAAAACAGGAGCAAGGAAAAACAACGTGATAACATGAAGATAATAGGAATAGACCTTGGGACATCGAATTCTGCTGCAGCCGTACTTGAGGCAGGAAGGCCAGTGCTGATACCCAGCGCTGAGGGCACATCGCTTTATGGAAAGTCCTTCCCCAGCTATGTTGCTTTTACAAAGGACAGCAGCAGACTTATCGGCGAGCCTGCGAAACGCCAGGCGATCGCAAATCCGGAAGGCACACTCTATGCCTTCAAGAGAAAAATGGGTACCGACTCGAAGTACAAAGTGTACGGCAAGGATTACACTCCGCAGGAGCTATCTGCAATGGTGCTGCAGAAGATAAAGAAGGACGCAGAGGCATTCCTCGGCGAAGAAGTCAAAAAGGCAGTGATAACGGTTCCGGCCTACTTCAATGACAATCAGCGCCAGGCCACAAAAGACGCAGGGGAGATAGCGGGCCTTGAGGTAGTGCGGCTGGTCAACGAGCCTACTGCGGCATCTCTCGCATATGGGATAGACAAGCAGGGCAAAGACATGAAGATTCTCGTGTACGACTTCGGAGGAGGAACGCTTGACGTTACTATAATGGAGTTCGGCAACGGGGTGTTCGAGGTAAAGTCAACCAATGGAGATACACAGCTCGGAGGGACAGACATGGACAATGCTCTAATAGAGTTCCTCTCAAAAGAGATATCTTCGAAGCACGCCATCGACGTCACAAAAGACAAGCAAGCTATGCAGAGGCTCAGGGAAGCCGCTGAGAAGGCCAAGATAGAGCTGTCCACAACGCTTACAAGCGAGGTGAATCTTCCTTTCCTTGCGCTTGACGCAAACAAGACCCCAATAAACTTCTCTTACTCCCTCACGCGTGCAAAGCTCGAGGATGTCGTCCTCCCCATAGTGCAGAGAACTACAAAACCGGCTCTGCAGGCACTCAAGGATGCGAAGCTCGAGCCCAAGGACATCGACAGGATAATACTTGTGGGAGGGCCGACACGCATGCCCTTAGTGCAGAGGTACGTTGAGCAGCTTTTCGGCAAGAAGATAGAGCGCGGGGTAGATCCGATGGAGGCTGTCGCTTTCGGAGCAGCAATCCAGGCGGGGGTCCTTACCGGTGAGGTAAAGGATATAGTCCTACTCGATGTGACTCCGCTTTCTCTCGGTCTAGAGACTCTCGGAAGCGTTATGACTCCGCTTATAGAGCGCAACACTACTATACCTATAAAGAAGTCGCAGGTATTCACAACGGCAGCTGACAACCAACCTGAGGTAGATATACATATCCTTCAGGGGGAGAGGAAGCTCTCAAAAGACAACGTGGAGCTTGGAAGGTTCCAGCTCAAGGGAATACCTCCAGCTCCGAGAGGAGTGCCGCAAATAGAGGTCACCTTCGATATAGATGCAAACGGAATACTGCATGTCACTGCAAAGGACACAAAGACGGGGAAGGAGCAGAGCATGCAGGTGATCGCTCCGAACAAGATGGACAAATCAGATCTTGAGAAGAAGCTCAAGGAGGCAGAGGAGTATGCACAGAGGGACAAGGAGGAGTTCGAGAAGATACAGTCAAAGAACGAAGCCGAATCACTCATCTACAGTGCGGACAACACTCTCAAGGAATTCAAGGACAAGATACCCGAAGATGTACGCAAGAAGGTCGAGGATGCAAAAAGCGAACTCTCAGAAGCTGTCAAGGGGGAAAGCACCGATGAGATACGTGAGAAGGTCTCAAAGCTCTCTGATGCCCTGAAGGAGATAGGCTCCAACATATACGGGCAGCCTCCCCAGGCAGGGGAGGGCGTTGGAACCCCTGGTCCTGAGGATGGCGCGGGCTCTGCTGGACAGAGCCCTGACGGCTCAGATGCCGTAAATACCGATTTCAAGGTAGAAAAATAAGCAGATCAGCATGCGGGACTATTATGACGTACTAGGAGTGCCAAAGGCGTCAACGCAGGATCAGATAAAGAAAGCGTACCGTGACCTTGCGCTAAAGTATCATCCTGACAGGAACAAGTCTGCAGACGCAGAGTCCAAATTCAAGGAGATCAACGAGGCATATGCCGTTCTCGGAAATCCCGAAAAGAGGCAGCGGTACGACACTTACGGACCGGAACAATTCGGCCAGAGATACAGCGAAGAGGACATCTTCAGGGGGTTCAACTTTCAGGACATCTTCAGAGATATCGGCCTTAATGTGGATTTTGGAATGGGGTCGGATCCCGGCGGCATGTTCTCCCGGTTCTTCGGGCAGCAGCCAGGGCCAGAGCAAGGGCGCAGCCTCCTGTATCGCTTGGATCTTCGCCTTGAAGAGGTCGCTGAAGGAGCCAAGAAAGACATCTCAGTAAAGCATGTCAGAGCATGCGGTTCTTGCGGCGGCTCAGGGGCCGAGCCCGGGTCAAAGGTTATAAAGTGTAATGAATGCAGAGGTGCCGGCAGAGTAAGACGTACCAGCAATACTCTGTTCGGTCAGGTGCAAGTTGTCTCAGCATGCGATAGATGCAGCGGCACTGGGAAGGTGCATGAGAAGAGCTGTAGGCATTGTGGCGGAACAGGCGGCGAAGTTGCGACAGAGAAGGTGAATGTGGATATCCCTGCAGGTGTAAGCGATGGCATGCGACTACGACTTGAAGGAATGGGCGACTATTCGAGATACGGCAAGGGCGATCTTTATATCGAGATAAATACTCTGCCTCACACAACCTTCAAAAGAGACGGCGACAACATCCTTGCTTCAGTCACAATCCCATTTTACCTTGCTATACTCGGAGGCGAAGCCGAAGTTCCCACCTTGAAAGGCGGGAAAAAAGTTTTTATCGAGCCCGGAACACAGCCAAACGTGGGGTTACTGATAAAAGGTCACGGTGTAAGAAGGTTCAGGGGCAGTTCGTACGGAGATGAGATCGTGACCATAAACGTGGAGATGCCAAAGGTCCTTTCCGCTGAAGAACGCGACCTTATCGAGAGATTCAGGACCCTGAGGGATGGCAGCGAAGGGGACCCAAAGAAGCGTTTCTGGAAGTTCTAACGTTTTCCCAGTACGATCTTCTTTGCAATTATGCATGTTGTATCTTTATAGCCGCGTTCATTTATGAATATTGGATAGAAGTCGTAGTCTGCCCTGATCTTTTTGCCTGCTGCTACTGCAAATGCGCTGCCTTTTGCCACCCTCCTGAAATCCTTCATCATTAGTTTAGAACTGTCCTTGATCTTCAAAGGGCGCAATACCTTGAAATACTCCTTGCGTGAATGCCTCCTCCTGTCCTCCCCAAAGTTCCTTATGCTCCTCTCCACTATAGCGGCAACAGACTCTGCTGCCCTGTCTTGACTGAACTCGATAGATACACCACACCTGACATGATCTATCAGTGACCTTCTTTTTCCGATACTTTTGTTCATTATGACCACCTTCCCTATGGGCACCGCTTCGATGAGCTCTCTTACCTTCCTCTTCCTGAAGCTGTCCGTTGTTGTCACTACACAGTCAGCCATTCCTGATGTTGTCGAATGAATGTCTATAATATACCTACACCCTTCAAGAGCTTTGAGTATCTTCGGTGCAAGCCTCTCCTCTATCCCTCCTCCCTGGCCTCCTGGAAAGCTTCTGTTTAGATCAGTATCAATGTAACGCACGTCTCTCTTCATGGCCTCCTCGTTCGCTATTACCGTACGTATCGGAAGTTTTTTCTCTCTTGACGAGAGCGTTCTAATCACCTGCGCTCCTAGCTTCTCATTTCCATGTAAGCAGCCAACAATGCCCACTTCCGGGCTCTCTACCAGATCAAATACCTTCATTGGAATACCTATCAAGCGATACACTTACAACTTTAAAACCCATCTGGCTGTTACTAAGGTAGCTATGCGAAGTCTCCATATTTCTCTGTCTCACTTCCACCAACCTGCCCTATCAGAAGCACAGAGTCTCCCCTGCCAACTTTGATACCCAACCTGCTTCTGAAGAAATCATTCGCGGCTTCATTGCTGGAGACAGGATTATTCTGATAAAGTGACTGGCCATAAGTGCCCCTTTCAACAAACGTATGTCTGTCCATCCCTTCCATCCCAAGTCTCTCGGCTACAATCTCTGCAACCTGCATTATCATCGGGGATGCCAGCTCTCCGGAGACGTTCGGATAAACCGCTGATATGTGCTCCGACCTGAGCAATCTATGGTAAACAACGGGATTCTGTGTGCGCAGGGCCACATAAGATGGCCTATTCTCGCGTATTGCGTTTCCTAACGAAAGACCAAACAATCCCATCCCCTGATGTTCTCCATCTACAACTATCCCTGCGAGATACAGGATCGTTCCTTCCCTCTCCTGTCCTGGTCCTTCCTTATTCTTCCCCTCCCCTGCCTCAAATCTTCTGTATGCGGCAAATCCTACCTCTTTCTTATCCACGCGAAGCAGATGCACAAAGTCTCCTCCAAGCACGTGTACGCGCACATCCGCTTCGGTCATCTGTGGGCCGAATCCGCTTTTTGCTATTCTTACAAGTCCCTTCAAGTCTATCTCAACTGAACTGCGCGGATTGTTTATCAAGCTAACTTCAAGTCTAGCCACTGATTTCACCGAATATCACCTCTATAACTCCTCTTCCGAATTCAGTGAGCACTGCAGGTTTCCGCTCTATCCTGTCACCAAAATCCGCGAGGCTAAGATCCTTCAATATCCTCGCGTTAAGTTTCAGCGTAGATTCCGCTATGCCATGCTCCTCTGAGAGATCACGCACCACAGCAGAGATTCCCCTGTTGTAGTTCTTCCTCAGCTCAGATAAAATCAGTATCTGGTTCGTATTGAGTGCCCTTAAAATAATAGGCTTCAGGAACCTGCCACGTAATATAGATAGGCGAACAACTTCCCTATCGCGTGCCATTGGCGGTTCATCACACTCCCTTTCATTATGTTATCCCAGTTCAAATATAAAAGGCTGCTGGTCAGGGCAGCATGCCCTGCGCTGTGCACCATGATTCAGCCAAGCTCCGGATAGAGTGGAAACTTCTCGCAGAGTAGGGAAACCTTCCTCCTCACCTCGGCAATTTTATCATTTTTGGAAATATTCTCTCTAAATCTCCTTATGCACTCCTTCCTCTCTCCCTTCTCTTGTGGCAATGAGCAACCATTTATCTCTTCCAAAGCATCACGGTAGAAGTCTGCTATCTCTTCCATCTCGCCTTCTCCCATGCCTCTCGAAGTAATCGCGGGGGTTCCTATGCGTATACCGCTCGGGTAGAATGGCGATGACGGATCTCTCGGTATCGTGTTTTTGTTTACGGTTATGCCTGCGGCCCCAAGAGCTTCCTGGGCAAAGACTCCAAGCCCGATGCCTTGATTCGTAAGGTCCATAAGTATCATATGGTTTTCTGTGCCTCCCGTAACTAGCTTGAATCCTCTTTTTGCGAGACTTGCTGCAAGCACCTCCGAGTTTCTGACTATCCGCGACGCATATTCTTTGAACTCAGGCTTCCCGGCCTCGAGAAGCGCGACGGCTATCCCTGCGGTGGTGTGGTCATGCGGGCCTCCCTGCATTCCCGGGAATATGGTCCTGTCTATCTTTTCCCCCAACTCAGGGTCCTTCTTGAGTCCTTTCTCTGTAACCATTACCATGGCTCCTCTGGGGCCTCTTAGGGTCTTGTGGGTGGTTGTTGTTATTATATCTGCATACTCCTTCGGGCTCTCGTGCACTCCTCCTGCAACAAGCCCCGCAATGTGTGAAATGTCTGCGGCAAGATATGCGTCCG
>JAJZKF010000112.1 GCA_021804305.1 Microcaldota archaeon
CAATGCCGATGGGGATGTCGATGCAGTTCGTGGCTTCAAGACACGGAGGGAATGCAGATTACGGAAATGGGTACTCAAACTCACCTGTGAAGGTGACCAGACTGAGGGCTGTTGCTGGCCAAGGCAAGAGCCCGATGACCAAGATATACGACGACATAAACGTAGGAGTGAACAAAGAGGGGAAGACAGACGAGCATGTGTGGCACAAGACCATAAGTTCCGAGGGATAACCGTGGGAAAGACAAAAATACCTAAAAATGCGAAAAGAGTATTCAAAGGAGTCATCTTTGATGTCTACCAATGGAGGCAGAAACTCTTCGATGGATCATACGCGACCTTCGAAGCTGTAAGACGCAATGATACTGTACTTGTCATCCCAATCATCGGAGGAAAGATAGCGCTTACTGTCGAGTCACAGCCAAGGCAGCGTAGGCGTAATGGGTTAATAGGCGGCAGAATAGAGCATACCGAGTCCCCTCTTGCAGCTGCTAAGCGGGAATTGCTTGAGGAATCAGGAATGAAATCTGATGACTGGAGGTTGATAGGGAGTATGAACGCCGTCGAGTCGCAGAAAATAGAATGGAGGGTGTATCTGTACGCAGCCAGGAACTGCAGGAAGGTAGCATCTCAGAGGCTGGAGCCCGGAGAGCGAATAAGCATAAGAACGGTCAGCATCGACGAGTTTGTGTCTATGGTAACTGCAGGCAAGAATGCAGATTCTTCCGTAAGACAGCTCTTGCCGCAGAGCCGCTCAATTCAGATATCCATGGCCAAGCTTAGGAGGATGCTGTTCAACTGAGCCCACAAATTTTATCAATCTTACCCTGCTTATCCTATAGTGCACAACAAACGCCTCGCGGAAATTCTCGATGAGATTGCGGACATGCTTGAACTTGAGGACGGAGACCGCAGATTTGAGATACGTGCATACAGGAAAGCAGCGCTGAACATAGAAACCCTGCAGGAGGACGTGGCAGACATAATAGATAGAGGAGGGTCAGACGCGCTAAAGGAGATACCTGGTGTAGGGGCAGGCATAGCAAGCAAGATTCTCGAGTACGTTTCTACAGGAGGCATAAAAAAACACAGCGAATTAAAGAGAAAGTATCCGATCGACTTCACAACGCTGACAGCTATACAGGGGCTTGGGCCAAAGAAGCTGTTCAGGTTATACAAGGCAATTGGGGTAAAGGACCTTCAGACACTTAAGAAGGCTGTAGCGCAGCACAAGGTCTCTGGTATAGAAGGGTTTGGAATCAGGAGCGAGGAAGAGATAGGCAAGGGGATATCCATGCTTGAATCAGGGCAGGGAAGAGTTAACATAGCGAACGCTTTGCCAGCAGCCGAGGAGATAGTGTCACAGCTGCGCTCCTGCAAGTACATCAGTGTTGCAGAGGTGGCTGGCTCTGCCAGGCGCATGAAGGAAACGGTGGGGGATCTGGACATACTGGTTGTGTCTGAGGATCCGGACAAGGCGATGGACTTTGCAGTCCATCTCCCCTATGTGCAGAGCGTGCTCGCCATGGGCTCTACAAAGGCCAGCGTGGTGCTAAAGATGGGCATAAACTGCGATATTCGGGTGGTCGAGCCAGAAAGCCTAGGCTCTGCGATGCAGTACTTTACTGGAAGCAAGGATCACGGGGTGCAGGTGCGCCAGATTGCAGTAAGGAAAGGTTACAGCCTAAACGAATACGGCCTTTTCGACAAGAGCAAGAGAAAAATAGGCGGAAAGACAGAGGCTGAGGTCTACAACAAGCTGGGCATGGACTACATTGAGCCTGAGATGCGTGAGAACAGGGGAGAGGTGGAGGCAGCGCTTGCGCATAAACTTCCGGCTCTGGTGGAGTTAAAAGACATAAAGGGTGATCTCCACACGCACACAAAACATAGCGATGGGAACAACACGATAGAGGAGATGGCTGTGCACGCGTGCAGCATCGGGCTGGAGTATATAGGAATTAGCGACCACAGCAAGAGCGAAAGACAGGCCGGAGGGATGGACGAGACCGGATTCAAGGCATACTTCGATGAAATAGACCAGGTGAACAAGAAGCTCAACGGATCTATAACTGTCCTGAAGAGCGGCGAGGTGGACATACTAAAGGACGGCACGCTTGATCTTGAAAATGAGACTCTCAGGCAGATGGATTATGTTGTGGCAAGCGTACACAACAACAGGGCTATGGAAAAAGGCGAGATGACAAATAGGATAATAAAGGCTATGGAGACAGGTTTTGTGGATATTCTGGCACATCCTACTGGCAGGCTGATAAACTCCAGGGAGGCGCTTCAGATGGACCTGGATGCTGTTTTTGATGCAGCAAAGGAAAACAGGGTCATAGTTGAGATAGACGCTTCTCCCGAAAGGCTTGATCTGAATGATGAGAACGTGATAAAGGCAAGGTCCCACAGGGTGAGGTTCTCGATAGATACGGATGCACACAAGACCAGCAACATGGACTTCATGCGCTATGGAGTCGGCGTAGCAAGAAGGGGGTGGCTCACAAAATCCGATGTGATAAACACACTTCCCCTTAACAGGCTGCTCAGGATTTTCCAAAAATAGGGAATCTGTACTCTCTTTTCTTCATAACCGAAAAGGCCAGCAGAGTGAAAAC
>JAJZKF010000113.1 GCA_021804305.1 Microcaldota archaeon
CAGCCCTGCAGGCAAGTATCTCCTGCAGCATAATGTGGCGCAGGCGGACTTCAACACCTATGGCACCAGGAGGGGCAATCACGAAGTGATGATGCGCGGAACGTTTGCAAACAACAGGTCTATGTCAGGCTTTAGGCTGCTCACTCCTGGCATGGTCTTTGCAGGCCTTACGTTTGCGTACAACTCGAACATCTTGCGTATCTTTACTGCGGCGCTGACCTGGGATCCTGCGCCTTCTGGCGTAGTCATAGGTCCTTTTATGACGCAATCGGACCTCTTGAGTAGCTCTATGGTCTTTTCTGGAAGATTAGTTCCATATCTATCTATGCAGTTGAGTCCAGCCTCGCCGAACTCTGTTTTTATGTCTATCTTGAACCTCTTTCTTACCGCATCGAGTACGATCATTGCAGCATCGATAAGCTCTGGCCCGGTTCCGTCGCCCGGAAGTATTGCAACTTTCCATGAATTCTTATTTGCCATAGTATCACTTGCTAATTATCATCTTTATTACATGATTTAATATTCCCCCAGACTCGTAATAGTCAAGCTCCAGGGCCGTGTCTATCCTGCTTACCAAAATCGCCTCTCCAGGCTTGCCATCTGCTCTGGTGTAGCTCATCCTTACCTTATCCCTTGGAGACATGCCCTCCTTGATCTCTATGTCTATTGTTTTACTGAAGTCTATCTTTAGCGTGTCGGCGTCCTCGCCTTGAGCGAACTGGAGAGGAATAACGCCCATACCTATGAGATTGCTCCTATGTATCCTCTCATATCCCTTAGCAACTACTGCCTTCACGCCAAGTAACATCGGGCCCTTTGCAGCCCAGTCCCTGGAGCTCCCCGAGCCGTACTCGCTGCCGGCTATTACGACCAGAGGTACAGACTCACCCTTGTAAAGCATTGCCGCGTCATATATTGTCATCTCCTTCATGTCAGGATAGTGCAGAGTATAACCGCCTTCCTTACCATTCATGATCCTGTTCTTTATCCTGTTGTTTGCAAACGTTCCGCGCATCATCACTTCGTGATTGCCCCTCCTGGTGCCATAGGTGTTGAAGTCCGCCTGCGCCACATTATGCTGCAGGAGATACTTGCCTGCAGGGCTGTCCTTTCCTATTGCGCCGGCCGGAGAGATGTGATCAGTAGATATCGAATCGCCAAAAGCTGCAAGCACCCTTGCCCCTTTAATTGGGATTATCTTCCTCTTTTCTGACGGATCGAAATGGTCAAAGAAGGGCGGCAGGCGTATGTAGGTGCTCTCCATGTCCCAGGCATACATGCTGCCGGTAGGGGATGATAGCCTACTCCAGTACGGATTGACATTTTCTATGCCGTGCCCGTACTCGCTTTCAAAAAGGTCTATGCTTACTGCCTTCTTTATCGCCTCAGATACCTCTGCATTTGTCGGCCAGATGTCCTTTAGATAGACGTCATTGCCGCTTAAATCCCTGCCAAGAGGCTCGGATGATAGGTCTTTGAGGACGCTTCCGGCTATCGCGAACGCTATGAGCATTGGTGGGGACATTAGGTAATTTGCGCGCACGTCGCGGTGTATCCTGGCCTCGTAGTTCCTGTTGCCCGACAGCACGGATGCGACAACAAGGTCGTTGCCGTTTATGGCATCGCTTTGCTTGTCTATCAGCGGCCCGCTGTTTCCTATGCAGGTTATGCAGCCGTAGCCTACAAGTCCATATCCTAGCCTTGCAAGCGGTTCGACAAGTCCTGCGCGTTCAAGATACCTCATCACCACCCTTGAGCCTGGGCCGAGGCTTGTCTTGACCTTTCGCGTATCGACCTTAAGGCCCTTCTCCAGTGCTTTCCTTGCCAGTATCCCTGCCCCCATCATTACTTCTGGATTGCTGGTATTTGTGCAGCTGGTTATCGAGGATATGACCACATCGCCATCTGATAGGTCAGTTTCATATCCGTCATCATACCTAAGGTGCGCCTTCTTTATCTCCTTGTGACTGGATATTTTGATATTGTTTGGCCCGGCTGCGGCGCTTTCAGAAGCCAGGCGATTATAGTCATTTCTTGTGAGCTCATCGGGGACCTGAACTGAACTGTCATTTTTCATGAATGTGTCCATGAAGTTGGATCTTACGCTTGGAAGCGGGATCTCCTGCTTTGGCTGGCTTGGCCCTGAAACGCATGGCACTATGCTGCTTAAGTCAACGGTAATTGTGTCACTGTATTCTACCTTGCTATAGTCTATGTTTAGCATTCCCTGCTCCAGGTAGTATCTTCTCGCAACTTCAATTGCCTCCTTCTTCCTTCCGGTCATCTCCATGTACCTGAAAGTCTCCTCGTCAGGAGGGAAGATGGCTATAGTTGCGCCGTATTCGGGGCACATGTTGGAGAGTGTTGCCCGATCTGGAAGAGAGAGCGATTCCAGGCCTTCGCCAAAGAATTCGACGAACATGTTGACAACCCCTTTGTTCCTTAATATTTTAGTAAGCGTGAGCGCAAAGTCCGTAGCAGTTATCCCGTCCCGCAGCGAGCCGGTTAACTTCACGCCAAGAACTTTTGGAGTGGTGAGTGCAACGGATTGCCCAAGCAGAGCGGCCTCGGCTTCTATTCCTCCCTCAAATCGTCTGTCTTCT
>JAJZKF010000013.1 GCA_021804305.1 Microcaldota archaeon
CGTAGAGATCAGCTACGCGTTCAAGCTTCTGCTTGACGAGATAAAGTCTCTGCACATACTGCCGAAGGTAAAGCTGAAAAGCGAGTGATGTTATGCATGCGGAAGCGATAGAATCGATAAGGTTCACAATGATCTCACCGGATACGATAAAGAGGATGAGCATAGCCAAGCTCATTGTGCCGGATACGTACAACGAGGATGGCTATCCGATAGACGGAGGGCTTGTCGATCAGAGGCTCGGGGTAATAGACCCTGGACTGAAGTGCAAGACCTGTGGAGGGAGGGTGAAGACCTGTCCCGGCCACTTTGGGCACCTGGAGCTGGTCCGTCCAGTAATACACCCGGAGTACGCCAAGACGATATACCTGCTGCTTCAATCGACGTGCCAGCAATGTCATAGGCTGCTCTTGACGGATACCCAGGTAGGGGACATGAAGTCCGCCATAAAAGTCTTCGTAGGTAAGGAGGATGAAGCGGAAGGCGCTACGATAGACTTGACATCGCTCGCTGCTGCGAATACGACCAGGGATAAGGAGATACTCATAAAGAAGCTGAAGTCCGTAAAGAAGTGCCCATACTGCCAGGCAGCACAGAGAAAGCTCAAGCTTGAGAGGCCGACATCCTTTTACATAGAGGGAAGCAGGATGAAAGCCGACGAGATAAGGGACTGGCTGGCAAGGGTACCTGACAACGACCTTAAGCTCATAGGCATAGACCCAGTAGCCACAAGACCGGAATGGTTCGTGCTCACGACGCTCCTGGTGCCGCCGGTCAATGTAAGACCTTCCATCACGCTGGAGTCTGGAGAGAGAAGCGAGGATGATTTGACCCACAAACTCGTAGATATAATGAGGATAAACCAGAGGCTTGAGCAGGACATCGACGCCGGGGCGCCTCAGATAATTATAGATGATTTATGGGAGCTTCTGCAGTATCATGTTACAAGCTACTTCAACAATGAGACTCCGGGGGTGCCGGTAGCGAGGCACAGGAGCACAAGACCGCTCAAAACCCTTGCGCAGAGGCTCAAGGGCAAGGAGGGAAGATTGAGATATTACCTGAGCGGAAAGAGGGTAAACTTCTCTGCAAGGACGGTGGTGTCAGCCGACGCCAACATATCAATAAACGAAGTGGGCGTTCCCACAAGGCTCGCGGAGAACCTAACCGTGCCCGTATATGTCACGCTCTGGAACATAGAGGAAGCGAAGAAGCTCTTGCAGAGGACCGAGTATCCTGTGATAATCAACGTGATAACCAAGGAAGGGCTCAGGAAGAGGGTAACCGAGGTCACAAGGGAGGAGTTGCTGAAGGGCATAGAGCCAGGGCAGGTCCTGGAGAGGCAGCTCATAGATGGTGATATCGCCCTGTTCAACAGGCAGCCGACGCTCCATAGGATGTCCATAATGGCGCACAAGGTAAGGGTGCTTCCAGGAAAGACCCTTAGGATAAACGCATCTGCGACAACGCCGTACAACGCAGACTTCGACGGAGACGAGATGAACCTCCACGTACCGCAGTCTCTTGAAGCACAGGCGGAGGCGCGATACCTCATGCAGCCGAAGGACCAGCTCTTGAGCCCGAGGCATGGCGGTCCGATCATGTTCGCAGAGGAAGATGAAATCATAGGTGCATTCTTCCTGACCAAGGATGACGCCTACTTCAACAAAGATGACGCAACGGAGATGCTGGCCGGCGTAGGCGTATACGAACTCCCTAAGCCGGAGAAAAATGGTGTTTACAGCGGAAAGGCGATATTCTCAATGATACTGCCAAAGGGCTTCAACTTCGAGGGCAAGACCCTTGATGGAGCCGAAGTATCGATAAAGGACGGAAAGCTGCTTAAGGGCATTGTTGATGAAAGACTCGTAGGCAACGGAGGAGGCACGCTCCTATTAAAAATATTCGAGGACATAGGCTCAGATGCCGCAGTGGATTTCCTTTCAAGGCTGACTAAGATGACGCTCATAGTCTCCGTGAAGAAGGGCATAACGATAAGCGTAAAGGACTATTACATGCCGGACAATGTCGAGAAGGAGCGTGTAGCGATAGTCAAGGACGTAGAAGCGAAGGCAGGAGCGTTGATAGAGAAATACAAACAGAAGAAGCTCGACCCGTTGCCTGGGTATACCAGAAGGGAGACCCTTGAAATCATAGTCATGGCCCAGCTGGAGGAGGCAAGGCATATGGCGCAGAAGCTGCTTAGCAAGAGCATAGACCTGGACAACAGGGCATACCTTATGGCCAAGCTCAAGGCAAGAGGAACCATACTCAATCTTGTCATGACAAGCGTCTTCCTAGGACAGCAATCCATAAGAGGGAAGAGGCCCTCAAGAGGGTACAACAGAAGGGTGCTTCCGTACTTCAGGAGAGGGGATCCGAACCCGTCAGCCAAGGGGTTCATCAAGTCCAGCTTCTCTGACGGACTGTCTCCGACCGAGTTTTACATGCACGCCATGGGGGCGAGGGACTCATCCATGACTAAGTCGCTGGTCACGGCAGTTAGCGGTTATCTGCAAAGGAGGCTTATCAACGCCATGCAGGACTTCTACGCCGATAAGAATGGTGCGGTCAAGGACGCAAGCGGAGCGCTTATACAGACGATATACGGAGGGGATGGCATAGACCCGATACGGGAGCGTGTAATGAAGGATAAGGCAAAGTCCTAAACGGTGTAGGATATGGCAAAATCGAGTGATGATAGTTTTAAGGTCGCAACGGGGGAGGCCGTAGGCGTAATCGCCGCGCAGTCGATAGGCGAGCCTGGAACCCAGATGGTACTCAGGTCGTTCCACACAGCCGGTATATCCTCAGTGGTAACCACTACCGGACTTCCAAGGATATTGGAGATTGTAGACGCAAGGAAGAGGCCGAAGTTCCCAGTCATGGAGGTAAAGCCGATAAAAAGCATAGAGAAGAACTACGAGAAGGTCAGGGGGATCTGGAGGAAGATAGAGGAGGTAAAGATGTCAAGCCTCATCAGAGACTTCAAGGAGGACCTCAAGACAGGAACCCTGCTGCTGAACCTTGACAAGGAGAAGATGTCACTGTATGAGGTAACAGCCGGAACTGTCGCATCGAAGCTCTCAAAGAACGAGTCACTCACAGTATCAGTGGAGGAGAGCGATGTGATAAAAGTGAAGTTTAAGGGCAAGACCACAGCGCAGACCAGGACGACCTTCGTCAACACAATTAACGCGAACATACTCGGGGTGAAGGGGATCATAAAGGCCAACATAAACCAGAACGAGGATGGCACGTTCGTCATAAAGACAAGCGGCAGCAACCTCGAGGAGGTCATGGAGATAGACGGCGTCGACAAGTGGAACATCTACAGCAACGACATGTTCGAGGTGCTTAAGTTCTATGGGATAGAAGCGGCAAGAAACCTCATAGCTAATGAGCTCCAGGAAGTCATAAAGGAGGAGGGATTCAGCATAAGCTTCAGGCATATCTCCCTTGTTGCCGATGCGATGACATACACCGGAACCATAAGGAGCATAGGCAGGCACGGCGTAGCCGGGGACAAGGAGTCAGTCTTCGCAAGGGCAGCCTATGAGGAGACCATAAAGCACTTCACGAACGCAAGCGTGTTCGGAGAAGAAGACAAGCTGAAGGGGGTGTCCGAGAATATACTCATAGGCAAGCAGATAGGCTTGGGCACAGGGATGATAAAGCTTGCGATAAAGAAGGAGGACCTTGCTAGGATAAAGAAGAAGGAGGCCAAGGAATAAACGCAATCGCCTGTTTTTTATTAATTGTGTTGCTATAATAGTTTTGTTTTGGTGTATTCATGCAGGAAAGACCGTTCGACCTTCTGAACAAGGCATTGGGACAGAGCGTACTGATAAGGCTCAAGGGCAGCACGCAGATTAGAGGCAAGCTCGCTTCGTTCGACGCCCACATGAATGTGGTGCTGCAGGATGCGGAGGAGCTCGAGGATGGGACCACGAAGGCCAAGATTGGCACCATACTCCTCAGGGGAGGGAACATAATCTACATAAGCCCAGCCGCATAACAGTAGGCAAGCCAGAAACCAGGCGATAGGCTCTTAATGCCTTTCTATGCGCATGGGATTCCATATACCATAATGCCGGATAGCCAAGCTCTTTCCATATGTTTTTAAGGCTTGGCGGACAATCTATTCGTTGTGGGCTTGTAGCGTAACGGTAGCGCACCTGCATGGCATGCAGGGGGTTGCGGGTTCGAATCCCGCCAAGTCCACCATAATTCTGCGACGGCGAAACTGGGTTCGGTTGCTGACAAGGAAGAGCAAAGGAAACCGACCGGAGAGTTCGACAGGAGGACGGAATTCGACATCCCAGTCTACCTGAAGTGCGTACACGATCAATACGACATGACGATGGTGCTGTTCCTATATGCACAGGCAAGGCCTTCCTAAGGATGATACCTGGCTCTGACAATGTACAACCCCGCATGGAGCATAATGGGGGCTACCAATGCTAATTCCGCCTGAGCTGTTGGTATTTAACCATAACCTTCCCTTATTTCCATCAGACGTTTCCAACAGGTGATTTTGATGATAATAAAGGTAAGGGTAATCCCAAACTCTAAATCTGAATCGATCGAAGAGCTTGAGCCGATGAATTACAGGATTAAGGTAAGGGCAAAAGCCGTAGATGGAATGGCCAATGATGCAGCCATAGAAGCCATTTCCGCGCATTTTAAGGTAAAGAGAGCGGATGTGTCGATAATAAGAGGTATGACACGTAGGGACAAGGTAATGAAAATAGACGTCTAGCTCTACATATTGAATGATCAGATATTTTCAATCTTTTGTTAACTATGACGCCTAAACCGTCAACCACTGCGTGACAGGTAGAGTTATAGGAGTAACAGAAGAAAAATCGTCTGAGCCCAATGGCTTCCTCTAGAATTGGCTAAAGGATGATATAAAGAGATGGATGTTCATGAACAAGAACAAGAAGGAAGGCGAGCATGTAAAGAGGCTATAGACTTGATGAAGGAGCTTGATAGCTAGCCGGCCGATTGTTTAAGCTCATATTGTTGCCCTCTCCATATTATGCGCTTCATTCTTGCAGCGGCGACCAGATTCATTAGAAACACGACAGGCATAATGGTATTTATCAGCACGAAGTCATTGCATCTGCTTTTCAATCTCATGCCGTTCTTTACTGTCCCCAACACTAACGGTAATAGGAAGGCAAGATATAGATATGAATACGTGATTGCCATTGCAAGTGCAGAGAGGTTAAGCATTATCACTGCCAAATAGAACGTAATCCCTGAGTAAAAGACGGTTTTATCTCCCATGACAGACAACGATGTCTGCCTATTTGACCACTCTAAGAATGTCTTTCTGTCGTCATTTGAATAGACGATCGGCTGCGCCTCCTTTACGTAAGCGATCTTCTCCCCTCTATCCTTTACGATTCTGGTTATTGCGATGTCATCGGATAGAGAGCTCCTGAATGATTTTAGTGAATCTCCATTGAGTAACCCTCTTCTGAACGCAAGCGAGCCTCCCCAACCGAATCTGAGGACTCTCGACTCCATCATCCCCTGTCCGGCAAATCCCCATACCAGCTTCACCCTCGACCAGAATCCACCCCTTGGCATGAAGTAAGGGAATGCCGTAGCTAGCCCCACCTCCTTATCCTTTAATGGAGCTATCAGCCGGCGCAACCAGTCATTCCCCATTAGGCAATCGGAATCTGCGATTACGTATATGTCATAGCCTCTGTACTTTTCAATCGCTGTCGCTATGGCATTTACCTTTCCGCTTCCGATGCCCCCTCCGGATAAGATGCTCCGTATCCCTGCCTTTTTTATATGAGGCACTGCCAGGTCCTTCCAATCATCCACTACCGCGACTATGTCGTATTTATTATAGTCCTGCGCTTTCAGTGACCTGAGATTATCGTCCAGCGTCATATCTGGTCCTTTGCATGGCACTATGACCAATACATTTGGCTTTAGCCATGGCTCGTATTGCTCCTCTTTGTACCTGCCAAGGCTTAGGTACAGCATTATCGAGAACACTACTGCCAGGAATGCGGTGTACGCATAAAGGAGGAACATACAATCTCCCATTAGACGGATATGAAGTCTATCAACAAGTATATATTGCTTTATCACTCTGTTATATATGTGATTGGATGGTCACGTATAAGCTCGATGATATTAAGAAGAAGGATCTCCAAGACAGAAAACCGATAAGAGTAATAGTTGGCGGTAAGCCGATCATGTTGGTCATGATAGATGACAGACCTTATGCCATAGGCGCCGTATGCAGTCACAGAGGGGGCCCGCTCGAAAAGGGCATGATTGAAGGCATGGCAGTCAAATGCCCATGGCACGGAGCGCTTTTTGATCTAAAAACGGGAAAGGCGCTGCCCACTACGCCATGGGGAAAAGAGCAGGGGACATATAGGGTAACTATAGATAACAACACCGGAGACGTGCTCATAGACGTGTAACTAGTCAGCTGTTAGGTATTAGCGATTGGATACTAGCCGCTTGGAGTCCAGCAGCTTGTCTAACTCTTGCTTTTTCATTACTTTCATCTCTAAGCACACCTGCTTTATCGTCTTACCTTCCTTATATGCCCTTCTAGCAATCTGCGCCGCTCTAGTGTATCCGAGTTCTTCTGATAATGCGGTGGCTAAGGAGAGATTCTCATCAAGATGGCGCTTCAGATTTGCCTTGTTGGCCTTTATCCCGGTTACGCATTTCTTCCTGAATACGTTCATTGCGTTCGTAAGCAGTGATATTGAGTAGAGGAGGTTATATGCGATGACAGGCATGAAAACATTAAGCTCAAGTTGGCCTGACTGTGCAGCATACGTTATTGATGTGTCCTTTCCCATGACATCAAAACACACCATGTCCAACATCTCTGGTATGCTTGGGTTTATCTTTCCAGGCATTATCGATGACCCGGGTTGCACAGGCGGAATAGTTATGTCGGACATCCCTGCCCTAGGACCGGAACTTAGCAGCCTTAGGTCATTCGCTATTTTTATGAGAAGAGCGGCCAGACCCCTTATGCTGCCGCTTACTGCGAGTTCCTCGACCTGGTTCTGCTGCACGCCAAAGAAATTCTTGGCGACCTTCATCTTAAATCCAGTTATCTTGGAAATCTCCGCAACTACAGAATTTGAATAGCCCTTGTACGACTCTATCCCTGTCCCGACCGCAGTCCCGCCAAGAGAGAGTTCGAGTAGGTATTCTGCGTTCCTCTCTATGTTATTCTTTTGCACGGAGAGGGCATAGGCGTATCCAGAGAACTCTTGCCCCAATGTCATTGGTACGGCATCCTGGAGATGTGTTCTCCCGATCTTGATATCATTTGAGAACTCCTTGGCTTTTGCGGAGAACGCCTTTTCTAGGAGCTCCAGAGTAGGAAGCAGGCTCTTTGTGATCATGGCGTATGCTGTGAGGTGTATATTGGCGTGATAAGTATCGTTAGTGGACTGTGCCATGTTCACATGGTCATTTGGATGCACCAGCCTGTAGTCCCCTCTCTTTCCCTTAAGCAGCTCTATCGCGCGGTTAGCTATCACCTCGTTAAGGTTCATGTTCGTGCTGGTCCCTGCACCAGCCTGGAATGCGTCAACCACGAACTGGTCTGAAAGCTTGCCTTCTATTATCTCATCGCATGCATCTACTATGGCCCCGCCTATCTTCCTGTCGAGCTTTCCGTTTGAGACGTTGACCAATGCCGCGGCCCGCTTTATTATCGCATAGTGTTTGACGAATGTGCTGTTTATCCTCAAACCAGATATTGGAAAGTTGTCGACTGCTCTCTGTGTCTCAGCTCCATAATAAGCGTTTGATGGCACCTTCACGCTGCCAAGCACATCGCTCTCCTCCCTGTAGCCAGCCATATTAAGATAGTGATGTTACAGTTAATAAATGTTGTGAGAGACTCACATCTTCCCTTGCAGCGTTTTCTTCGCTATCTCCCCTTTTAGTATCTGGATGGCAAGCGCAGGGTCAACGAACTTCGGGCAGACTTTCGAGCACGAACCAGAGAACTCGCACCCCCATACCCCCCTCAGGGTGTCTATCTCCTTGAGCCTGTCCTCCTTGCCGTCGTCTCTCGAATCAGCATAATAGCGGTATGCCTGCGCAAGCGCCTGTGGGCCGAGAAACTCCTTGTTAGTGTTGGCCACCGGGCACGCATCGAAGCACAACCCGCATTTTATGCACTCCGAGAACGGTAGGTACTCGTCCCTTTCCTTATCGCTCTGCTTCGTCTCAGTCCTGTTGTCATACCTGTCCTTTTCATTCTTGTATATCAGCCATGGCTTTATGCTCTTGTGGTTCTGGAAGAAGTCGTCAAAGTCGGTGACCAAATCCTTGAGGAGTGGATGCCCTTGCATGGGCGCCACCTCTATGGTATCGTGCTCCGCCGCCACGGAGAGCAGGTTCGTTTCGCATGCCAGTGAAGGTTTCCCATTTATAACCATGGCACATGATCCACATATGCCCATCCTGCAGCTGTACCTGAATGATAGCTTGTGGTCTATGTTCTCCTTTATCTGTATTAATGAATCAAGGACTGTCGTAAGCCTTTTAGCTTCCACTCTGTATTCTTTCTCCATGAACCTTGCTTTTGAGTAATCGAAGGTCTTGGCCACTACGCGTATGGTCCTTTCCTCCATGTTCCCTTCGTCTGATGCATCACTCACGTGTAAACACCTCCCTATACCCTAATATCCCGAAGACTATGGATCCTATCCCTGCGAGTATGCCTAATACATACCTTATGAGATGTAACTGTGGAAATGGCGACATTACCGCGATAAGCCAGAGCAGTATTGGCACGCCTGCCATGGCGCCGTAGAAGAACATCATTTTCTTAAATTCTTTCATATTGTCCACCATAACAGAAGGGCGACAAAACCTATAGCCCACAGCAGCATCGCCGCATAAGGAATCGGTATTGCAAACGCCCCGGTCTTCCCGTACTTCTTCTTCATGAGGAAACCATGACCTTTACCAAGGTGGCCGAATGCCAGCCCTTTTGTGATTATCAGTGACAAACCCTTGACGGTTTCAAACAGTTGTGGGGTAAACAGGATCCATATTACGATCGTTGATGCCTTCACCATTACGCCTATGCCAGGCACTACGTAATAGCCCAGCAGCATTACCCCGTATATCATGCTGAATACTATGAGAATCCTATATGCAAGCATGTGCACGAATGCTTCCTTATCGAATTTAATCAGACGTACTATGTTTGATTGTCTTCCACGCAGGTTATATACATTTTTCGGCACGACTCCACCCTTATGCATCAATACTTCCTTTCTTCCGGTTGCCATCTTGTGATCTTTACTGGGATATATGAAAGTTGGATTCCCTTTGAACCATTCATCGCTATGGTATGCTTCAGCCAATGTTTATCATCACGCTTAGGATACTCCCTCATTGCATGTGCGCCTCGAGTCTCGGTTCTTGCAAGTGCGCATTCGACCACGACCTGTGCGAGCGCTAGCATGTGCTTTATCTCTATCACATCTCTGAGATTGGTGTTGTAGGTCTTCCCTTTATCGTCCACCGATACGTTCTTGAAGCGCTTGGCCAGTTCCATCAACCTCTTCTTCGCTTCTACGAGTTCCTTCTCCCTCCGGTAAACATAGACATGGTCGTTCATCTCCTGCCATAGGGTTTCTCTTATGCTATAGGGATTCTCGCTTCCCTTGGCCTCCATGATACGGTTCAACTCTGATGATGCATCTTGAAGCGCCTTTCTCTGAGCAGGACTCTGCCCGACTCCTGCCTTCGTGTACTTTCGCTTTGCAGCCGCTGCACCGGTCATCCCTCCCCATATCACGCATTGACTGAGGGAATTGCTGCCCAGCCTGTTCGCACCGTGGACACTGACACAGCCGCACTCCCCTGCGGCCCACAGGCCTTCCGTATTCTTGCCATCGCGTCCCACCACCTCCCCCCTGATGTTCGTGTGTATCCCGCCCATAGTGAAGTGGCTTGCCGGCCTTATCGGAAGCGGCTCCTTGACGCAGTCGACGTTTATCATCTTTATCGCTATCTCCCTTATCATGGGAAGATTCTGGTCTATTCTGGCCTCGCCTATGTGCCTTAGGTCCAGCCAGACGAACTCGTCCTTGCCAAACCTCTTATCTTTAACACCTCTTCCCTCTTCCAGCTCTGTCATTATCGCCCTTGAGATTATATCCCTTGGGGCTAGCTCCATCTTTGACGCGGCATATCGTTTCATGAAGCGCTCGCCTTTGGAATTCAGCAGATATGCCCCTTCTCCCCTAGCCGCTTCTGTTATGAGTATGCCGCTAGGCACAAGCGCAGTCGGATGGAACTGGATGAACTCCATGTTCTTTAGAGGTAGACCGGCATCGTATGCCAGTGCTATGCCATCCCCTGTGCTGGAGTATGCCGTGGTTGTGAATTTGTACATCCTTGCGAAGCCGCCTGTCGCTATGATGCCGTTTGGAGCCATAAACGCGCGCTCGTCTCCGGACGCGAGATCGAATGTATATATGCCCAGGAACTTGTTCTTGTCCATCAGCAACTTCGTCGCAACATGCTCGTGGAATATGTCGATGTTCTTATGCGACAATAGGTTATCGTACAACGCACTCATCATAAAGAATCCTGTCTTGTCGGCAGCAAAGGCGGTCCTCGGTACGCTCATGCCCCCGAATGCTCGGAGCTGTATGTTTCTATCGTCATTCCTGTTCCATGGCACGCCGAGATGGTCGAACATCCTTATCTCATCCGGAGCATGGCTTACAAGATACTCTACAGCGTCTTGGTCGCTGAGAAAGTCAGATCCCTTTACGGTGTCATAGGCATGGAGTTTGCTGCTGTCATTGTTCTTCCCCTCGTACAGCACTCCAGATATGCCGCCTTCTGCTGACACAGAGTGGCTCCTCATGGCATGAAGCTTTGATATCACGGCTATACGCGCCTTATCTTTTGATACGATAGACGCTTCTAATGCGGCACGCATGCCGGCAAGGCCGCTTCCCAGGATGACTATGTCATAGTTCAGTATTTCCACTATACCACTACGTAGATGCGAGTTTTGATACGAGTTTCTCTATTCTGGCATATCTCTTAAGTCTTTTCCTTATGCTCTTTGAAAGCTCCTTCATGTCGACATCGGCGCTTGCGACACCGGTCTTGATGGCAGACTTCGCGATAGAAGCTGCGACCTTCACCGTTACCGCTATCGCATTTTCCTCACAGAAATCAGGGACTATGTGGTCCTTTGAGAGTTTGGCTCTGCCGACACTCCCTGCTAATGATGCACTTGCTGCCAGGAGCATTTCTGTGTTTATCACCTTAGCTCTTACATCGAGAACCCCCCTGAAGATTGCAGGGAATGCAAGCAGGTTGTTCACCTGATTTGGAAAACCGCTTATTCCCGTTGCTACTACAGCAGCGCCGGCGTCCTTTGCGTCTTTATAGCTTATTTCGGGTTCAGGATTTGCAAGAGCGAAGACGATCGGGTCTTTTGTCATGCTCTTTATCATCTCCTTATTAAAAGCCCCTTTTATTGATGCGCCTATGAGGGCATCTGCGCCTTTTACGGCATCTTGTAGCGTTCCCTTCAGCATCTTCCGGTTGGTCTGCTGCGATAACGCCACCTTCCTATCGTTCATGCCGACGTCCCTTCCTTCATAGATGATACCATTGCTGTCGCATATGACCACATCCCTTGCGCCGGCAGCTACAAGCAGCTCGGTTATGCCAATGCCAGCCGCGCCGGCTCCATTTACCACTATTTTTGCGCTGTTCAGTTTCCTTCCGGTCACAAGCATGGCGTTTCTCAGAGCAGCAAGTGCCACCACTGAGAGTCCCTGCCTGTCATCATGAAACACAGGTATCTTCAATTCAGCCTTAAGCCTATCGAATGCCTCAAAGTTCTTTGGCGTGGAGATGTCTTCAAGGTTTATTCCCCCTACTGAAGGTTCGAGGGCCTTCACGAATGCAACGATCTCATCAGTGGTGTGTGCGTTTATTGTAAGGGGGATTGCATCAACACCTCCGTATTTCTTGAACAGAAGCGCTTTTCCTTCCATTACGGGAATGCCGGCTTCCGGCCCTATGTTGCCTAACCCTAGCACCCTTGACCCATCTGATACTATAGCTATGGTGTTGCCCCTTGATGTGTATTCGTATGAGAGGTTGCTGTCCC